>CANRFH010000025.1 GCA_947629835.1 uncultured Clostridia bacterium
TAATATTAGTAATTCTGTCAGCAGTAACAATACAAAACACAATAGGAGAACATGGGTTAATAGATATGGCAACAGAATCAGCGATCAGAACGAGAATAGCAGAATATAAAGATGGGCTAGACCAAATAGGAATAGTCATAATGACAGAGAATATACATAAGAACCTAACAGGAAGAGAATATTTAGAGGAATTCAAAAAGAAAGTAGACGAATCAGAACTATTCAAAGATAAAAGATCAGCAGAGATAATAGGAGAAGAAGAAGGAGAGACAGAAGAAAAACTAAGGGTAGTAACAAAAGAAGGATTTGTATTTGATGTAACAGAAAAAGAGACAAAATATGTAGGATCAATAGGAGAAGAAGGATTTAAACCATTACCAGAGATAAAAGAAGGAAGCATAAAAATAGCACTAGATAAAAATGACTGGACGAAAGAGATACCAATACACGCAACAATAACAGTAAATGATGTAGCAGAAGAAGATTTATCAAGCTTAATCATACAATACACAAGAGACCCAGAAGCCAAAACAGGATGGACAACCTATGCACAAGGAAGCAAGATAAATATAGAAACAAATGGAGTAATATTTGCAAGAGTAATGAACAACATAGGAGAAACATCAAAGACAGCATCAAAGACAATAAGCATAATAGATACAATATCACCAGAAGATCCAAGTGGAACAGTAAAAGACAAGAACACAAATAGTATAACAGTAATAGCAACAGCAAAAGATGGAGCAGCAACAACAGAAAAACCAGAAGAAGAAAGTGGAGTAGCAAAGATAATAATTGAACTAAAAGGAGAGATACAAGGAAAAGAACAGACAGTAACAGAAACAAAAGAAGTGACAGCAACAGGTACAGCAGAAGTTACAGTAGAACATACATTTACAGGATTAACACAAAGTAAGAATTATACAATAACAGTAAAGGCAATAGATAAAGCAGGAAATGAAAGTACCATAGCAACAAAAACTCAATCAACAGGAACAGTACCAGGAGGGGAACAATTAAAGACAGGAACGATAACATTTACACCTGATAAAAAAACATGGACAAAAGGCCCAGTAAATGTAACAATAACATCAACATATACTGATGAAAACAACGGTGGATACAAGCTACAATATGCAATAAAAGATTTAACAAACACAGCACCAACAGATAGTGACTGGCATGATTATGGAAGTGGTCCAGTAGAAATGACAACAAATGGAACAATATATGCAAGACTAAAAGATAATTCAAACCAATATGGAACAGCTGCAACAGCAACACAAAGAATAGACATAATAGACACGATAGCACCAAATAATCCAACAAATGTAACAGCAGTTGCAGTAGAAGGAGCAGATGGAAAGAAAAATTGTATAAAGGTAGAAGCAACAGTACAAGATGCACCAGCAACAGCAGGAAAACCAGGGGAACAAAGTGGAATATCAAAAATACAAGTTCAGATAGATGGTGGGGCTTGGACAGATGTCACTGCAAATGAAGAAAAGGGAAACTCAATAACAGTAAATTATACATCTCCAAGTCAAACCGAAGGCACACATACAATAAAAGTAAAAGCATTTGATAAAGCAGAAAATGAATCAGATGAAGTAAGTGCAAATAGTGTAACCATAGATGTAACAGCTCCAAATGCACCAACGATAACAGTAACAGATGGAGAAAAAGTAAATCAAGAAACCTATGCAAAAGACATAACAGTAACAATAACACCTGGGGAAGACTCAGGAGTAGGAGCAAAAGGAACAAACCAAACAACATACAGTATAACAGGGACGGCTGAGCAATCAAGTGGAACAATACAAGGAACTAATAAAAAAGATATACCACTTACGCAAGATGGAGATTATATAATAACAGCAACAACAACTGATAATGCAGGAAATACAAGTACAGAAACGAAAGCAACAGTATCGCTGAAAAAAACACCATTAGATTTGAATATAACAATAGATGAAGAAAACGTCAAGGGAGATACTATACCAATAAAATTAGAGGCTTTAAGTGGTGAAGAAACAGTACAAAATGTAACCTATACTGCATACTTAACGCCAGAGGACGAAGAACAAAAACCAGAAGTATCAATAACAAGTGATACGTATACATTTAAGGACTTAGATGAGAAGAAAGATTATACTATAAAGGTAGTTGCTTCAAGTAAAGATGGAAGAACCGCGGAACAACAAGTTACTGTTAAAGCACTTGCGATTAAGTACCAACCAAGTTATAATGTGTTCGAAATGGTGTATCGTCGATACACTGACGGAATGACATGGAGAGAGTGGGTTGAATCCAAATATGACCACTCAATTGACGAAAACGTTCTCAAAATTACTACGGCTTCAGTGACGTTCTCGTGGTCTTACGGCACTCCCAGTACCCGACGGCTGTATCGGGGTCGATGGTGCTAACTGGACAATAGGAGGGAGTGGGAATGTCCAAGATGCCTACAAAGGTGCCTTATCGTTAAGGAACATCCCGTATCGGTTCAGACACGTCTAGCAGCTCATTTCTCCAAATGGCAGCGATTACGGAAGCTGAAGCAAAGATTCCTTTCGCTCACTTCCCTAGCCGCGATGGACCACTCACTGCTGGCCCTTCGAGCCAGGAAAACTGGACCACATGGTCTGACGGCTATTACGCCTCAACCGAAACGGGTGTCGACGTGCACTTTGATAGCCTTGAGTCTTGTCTTGCCGAAGGAACATTAATTACACTAGCAGATGGTTCAAAGGTCCCAGTTGAAACCCTAACAGGTAATGAAAAAGTACTCGTGTATAATATGTATAGTGGAAAATATGAGGCATCAGATATAGCATTTATAGTAAACCATAACGAACAGTCCAGAACAAGAAGAATAATACATGCATATTTTTCAGGGGGAACAGATATACAGATAATAAAAGATCATGGATTCTTTGACTTAGATTTAAATAAGTTTGTATCGATTAATGAAACAAACTATAAGGACTATATAGGGCATTGGTTTGTAAAAGAAAATGTAAAAGGAGATAAAAAATACGAAAAGGTACAATTAGAAGATGTACAGATAGAAACAAGAGAATGTAGAGTATATGAGGTTGAAACGCCAAAGAACTTGACATGTTTTACAAATGATTTACTATCAGTTGCATCATTATCCGACAAGCTCTGTAACATATTTGAGGTAGATAGAAATACATTAACATATGATAAAGAATTAATGGAAAAAGATATAGAAAAATATGGAGTGTTTAGTTATGCTGAGTTTGAAGACAGAATGTCAAGAGAATCGTTTGATATGCTTAATTTACAATATTTAAAAATAGCGATAGGAAAAGGAATAATAACAGAAGAGGAGCGCTCATATTTAAGAAGTTTCTATGTTGACAATATGGGTTCGTTTAAAAGTAAATATAATTTAAGATAAGGAACAATATATTCAGTGTGTAAATTCTAAAAAATTTATGCACTGAATTTTTATGTATGGAAATATGGTAAAATGGAATTATCAAAATTAAATGAAATATTTTTCTTTTTAAATTTCTGTACTTATAAAATAAAGTATGATATAATGAAAAACGTAAAAAAATATCATAGTAATGGAGGTTTTGTAATGGTAAGAAGAATTTTCGTACAAAAGAGAGCAGGATATGATGTAGAAGCAAAAGGAGTACTTTCAGATTTAAAAAACAATTTACAAATGTCTAATCTAGAAGATGTAATTATTCTAAATCGATATGATGTAGAAGGAATAAGTGATAAAGCATTTAATGATGCAAAAAATACAATTTTTTCAGAGCCACAAGTAGATATATGCTATGAAGAAGAATATCCAAAAGACCCAAAAGATATAATATTTGGAGTTGAATTCTTACCAGGACAATTTGACCAAAGAGCAAATTCGTTATCAGAATGTTTACAAATTATAACAGAAGGAAAAAAATTACTTTCTAAATCAGCTAAAATTTATGTACTAAAAGGAAATCTTAATAAAGAAGAAATATCTAAAATCAAATCATATTTAATAAATCCAGTAGATTCAAGAGAATGTTCATTAGAGAAACCAGAAACTTTACAAGATAAAATGAAAGAACCAGAAGATGTGAAAATAGTAAAAGGTTTCACAGAAATGACAGATGAAAATGTAAAAGAATTTTATGAAAAATACGGCTTTGCAATGGATATAGAAGACTTAAAGTTCTGTCAGAAATATTTTAGAGATGAAGAAAAAAGAGATCCAAGTATGACAGAAATGAAAATGATAGATACATATTGGTCAGATCATTGTAGACATACAACATTTATGACTAAACTAGAAGTAATAGATATTAAATGGGACCTATTAGAAAAAGTATTCGAAGATTACAAAAAATCACGAGAATATGTATATGATAATAAAAAAGCAAAAGATATATGCTTAATGGATATTGCAACTATTGCAGTAAAAGAATTGAAGAAAAAAGGACTTTTAAAAGATTTAGACGAGTCAGAAGAAATAAATGCATGTAGCATAAAGGCAAATATAAAAGTAGATGGAAAAGAAGAAGAATATTTAATAATGTTTAAAAATGAAACACATAACCATCCAACAGAGATTGAGCCTTTTGGTGGTGCTGCAACATGTCTTGGTGGAGCAATAAGAGATCCACTTTCAGGAAGAACCTATGTGTATCAAGCAATGCGTGTTACAGGATGTGGAGATCCAAGAAAATCAGTTGCTGAAACACTTCCAAATAAATTACCACAAAGGAAACTAACAAATGAAGCAGCAAGAGGATATAGCTCTTATGGAAATCAGATAGGACTTGCAACAGGACAAGTTGCAGAGATATATAACGAAGGATATGTTGCAAAAAGAATGGAAATAGGAGCACTAGTTGGTGCAGCCCCAGCTAAAAACGTTGTAAGAGAAAGACCAATTCCAGGAGATATAATTATTCTTTTAGGAGGAAGAACAGGAAGAGATGGATGTGGAGGAGCAACAGGTTCTTCAAAAGCGCATAATAGTAAATCACTTACAACTTGCGGAGCAGAAGTACAAAAAGGAAATGCACCAGAAGAGAGAAAAATACAAAGACTATTTAGAAAAGAAGAAGTAACAAGGCTTATAAAAAGATGTAATGATTTCGGAGCAGGAGGAGTTTCTGTTGCAATAGGAGAACTTGCAGATGGATTAGAAATAGACTTAGACAAAGTTCCAAAGAAATATGAAGGACTTGATGGAACAGAACTTGCAATATCAGAGTCACAAGAGAGAATGGCAGTAGTTGTAGCAAAAGAAAATGCCGAAAAATTTATACACTTAGCAGAAGAAGAAAATATAGAAACAACTATTGTTGCAAAGGTTATAGAAGATCCAAGAGTTAAGATGTATTGGAAAGGAAAAGTTATAGTAGACCTTAGCCGTAAGTTCCTAGATACAAATGGAGATGTAAAGAAAAGTAGTGTTAGTGTTTTAAAACCAGATTATGAAAATAGTTATTTTACAAGAAAAACAAATTCAAATGATATAGAAAAGAAATGGAAAGAAACATTACAAGACTTAAACTGCTGCTCACAAAAAGGTTTAGTAGAAAGATTTGACAGCTCAATTGGAGCTGGAACTGTGCTTATGCCTTATGGTGGAAAATATCAGTTATCACCCGTAGAAGGTATGTGTGCAAGAATTCCTACATTAAAAGGATATACAAATACTGGAACTATAATGACTTATGGATACAATCCAGAAATAGCATTATGGAGTCCATTTCATGGAGCAGTTTTTGCAATAGTAGAGAGTGTAACAAAATATGTAGCAATAGGTGGAGATTATAAAAAAGCATGGCTTACACTTCAAGAGTATTTTGAAAAACTAAGAGATGATCCTTCAAGATGGGGTAAGCCTTTCTCTGCTTTACTTGGAGCATACTATGCACAAGAGAAACTAGGAATAGCATCTATTGGAGGAAAAGACAGTATGTCTGGTTCATATAACGAACTAGATGTACCACCAACAGTTGTGTCATTCTGTGTAGGAACAGTAGATATAGAAAATGTTATATCAACAGAGTTTAAAAAGAACAATTCAAAGGTTGCTATACTAAAAACAAAAATGGATAAGGACTTTTTACCAGATTTTGATGACTTAAAAGAAAATTATGAAATTATTCATAAATTAATAAATGAGAAAAAAGTGATATCTATCTCAACAGTTAGAAATGGTGGAATAGCAGATTCAATAACAAAGATGTGTATTGGAAATAAAATAGGATTCAAATTTGCAAAAGATATAGATGTATTTCAACCAATGTATGGAAGTTTCATAATAGAACTTGCAAAAGATATAGATATACCAAAGCTAGAAACACTTGGAATGACAACTGAAAAAGAAAGTATAGAAATCAAAAATATAGGATTAGATTTAAATGAATTAATCAGACTATGGGAAGAACCACTTGAAAAAGTATTCCCAACAAAAGTAAACATTCAAAAAGGTAAATGCGAGAATATTTTAAGTGATAAAAAGCAGGTAATTACAAGAACTATAAAAATTGCAAAACCAAGAGTATTTATACCAGTATTCCCTGGAACAAACTGTGAATATGATTCAAGTAAAGCTTTTGAAGATGCAGGAGCAGTAGTAAATGTAGGAATATTTAAAAATATAAAACCAAACGATATAGAAGATTCTATAAATGAATTTGCAAAACAAATAAAAGAAGCTCAAATAATAATGATACCAGGTGGATTTAGTGCAGGAGATGAGCCAGATGGCTCTGGAAAATTTATTTCAGCAGTGTTCAGAAATCCAGTATTAAAAGAATTAATACATAAGCATCTTTATGAAAAAGATGGATTGATGTTAGGTATATGCAACGGTTTTCAAGCATTAGTAAAACTTGGACTTTTACCTTATGGAGATATAATGGAAATGACAGATAAAATGCCAACACTCACATTTAATGATATAGCAAGGCACCAATCAAAAATGGTAAGAACAAAGCTAGTATCAAAGTTATCTCCTTGGTTTAACAAAGTAGAGCTTGGAGATGAGTTCATAGTACCAATATCACATGGAGAAGGTAAATTTGTTGCAAATGAAGATGTTTTAAAAGAATTAATAGAAAATGGACAAGTTGCAACCCAATATGTTGATTTAGATGGAAATGCAACTTATGATATAGACTTTAACCCAAATGGTTCTGTATGTAGCATAGAAGGTATAACAAGCATAGATGGAAGAATACTTGGAAAAATGGGACATTCAGAAAGATGCTACCGAGGCATAACAAAAAATATACCAGGAAACCCAGATATGAAGATATTTGAATCAGGAGTTGCATATTTTACTGATTAAAGATTCTATAATTTCCGCCAAACTCGAAAGGGGATTTTATATTTATTATAAATTGAACCCACGCGGGAGACGCCTACGAAGCCTTTCGGGGGTCTTCAATTTCTTCTAAATATAAAACCCCTGCGTTTGGCTCGTTTGAGATTAATTATAATAACAAATTAAAAAGGAAGATTTTTAAGGTGAGAATTAGATATAAAAAATGGGCAAGACCAGAACTAGAAGCATGTGCATTTTATATTGATGAACCTGAAATTTTAAAAGGAAAATGGCATGATGCATTTAAGAAAAAAGCTCCTATACATATGGAGCTTGGATGCGGGAAGGGTTCATTTATAGCAAAACTTGCATCAGAAAATTTGGATATAAACTATATAGCAGTAGATATGGTAGATGCAATGCTAGGATTAAGCAAAAGAAATATAGAAAAAGCTTATCGAGATTTAGGAATAGAGCCTGAAAATATAATACTTACAAGACACGACATTGAGAGAATATTACTATTTATGGACAAAAATGATGTAGTAGATAGAATATATATAAACTTTTGCAATCCGTGGCCAAGACCAAAACATAAAAAGAAGAGACTTACACACTCAAAGCAGTTAGTGCTATATAGAGAATTTTTAAAAGATGATGGAGAAATATTTTTTAAGACTGATGATGATGGATTATTTAATGATAGCTTAAAATATTTTGAAGAAGCTGGATTTGAAATTGTATCTAAGACTTATGACTTGCATAATGAGAATATTTTTAGATACAATATAGAAACAGAACATGAGAGAATGTATAAAGAAGAAGGAAAGAAAATTAAAGCATTGATTGCAAAAAAAGTAGAAATCGATGCTGAGAAAAATTAAGACAAAAAGGAAGGAAATAAAAATGAACAAAAAAACTAAAATGAAAATTAATGTACTTGCTATAATTTGTATAATAATTTTCGGAATAGCACTTGCACCAAAAACTTTACAAAATGACACATTTTACACTATAAAAATAGGTGAGCATATAATGCAAAATGGTATAGATAGAGTAGATCCATTTTCATGGCATGATTTAGTTTATACGTATCCTCATTGGCTATATGATGTATGTATTTACTTAGTATATTCAGTAGCAGGAATGGCAGGTATATATATATCAACTATTGCATTAACTTGTATATTAGGAATAGCACTTTATATAACAAATAACAAAGTTAATAAAAAACCGTTATTTTCTTTTATATTCACGATAATAGCACTTTATATGATAAATGATTTTCTAGCTGCAAGAGCACAGCTTGTAACATATATTTTATTTGTTCTTGAAATATTGTGTATAGAAGGCTTTTTAGATACGAAAAAAATAAGATATGCTATTGGACTTCCAATTATAGCTCTACTAATTGCAAACATGCATGCAGCAGTCTTTTATTTCTTCTTTATACTAATGCTTCCATATGTTGCAGAATATCTTTTAATAAAAATAAGAGATGCACATTTAATATATAAATTTAGAAAATTATTGATAAAATGCAAAATAGCAAAACTAACTAAAAAGAATAAAAACCCAGAAAAGGTAGAAAAATTACAAAATGATTTAGCTGTATTAGAAGAAGATTTTGCAAATTTTAAAACAATATTACAAAAAAGAGAGGATAAGCCTTATAAATTAAAACTAGAGAGAAGAACTGCTGTAAAATGGCTTATACTTATTGCAATAATATGCTTTGCAATGGGACTTCTAACACCAATTGGAAATGAACCATATACACATATATTTAAACTTATGTCAGGAAATACGACAAATAATATATCAGAACATCAACCAATAGTATTAGTTGAACACACAAAAGAATTTTCAATAATTGTAGGATTACTAGCAATATTGATATTTACAGATACAAAAATAAGCTTAAAAGATTTCTTTATGCTAGGGGGCTTACTTCTACTTAGCCTTATGTCCAGAAGACAATATTCAATGCTTGTAATAATTGGAGTAATACCATTTACTAAATTAGTTTGCAATTTTTTAGATAAATATGACAAAAATGGAATTGATGAATTTACAAACATGGTGGTAAGTTGGAAAGGAAAAATTGTAACAATAGCTTTAATACTATTTTTCTCTTTTTCAATATATAGTACAAAAATGAATAATGAATATATAAATACATCATCTTATCCAGTAGATGCAGCTGATTTTATATTAGCTCAAGAAGAACACGGAGATTTAGATTTTAATACAATGAAGATGTATAATGACTATAATTATGGAAGCTATTTGCTATATAGAGGAATACCAGTATTTATAGACTCTCGTGCAGATTTATATTCACCAGAGTTTAATGAAGGAAAAGATATATTCTCAGATTATATAAATATATCAAATTTATCTACATTCTATGAAGACAAATTTGAAGAATATGGAATAACTCATGTTATGGCATATGAAAATTCTAAACTAAATATGCTTTTAAAACGTGACGAAAACTATGAACTTTTATACAGTGATGATAGATTTGTATTTTATGAAAGGAAAACGGTTTCTGAATAATACTATGAAAGATTATGTAGTAAAAGAAGACTTAAATGGGATAAGGCTAGATAAATGCATTGTTTCTTTGGATAATGAGATATCCAGAGAAACTGCACAAAGATTAATTGAAGAAGAAAATATTTTAGTAAATGGAAAAACATCAAAGGCTTCATATAAAGTAGTTATTGGAGATAAAATTAGAATAAATAAGCCAGAGCCTAAAAAAACAAACATTGTGCCACAAGATATACCGATCGAGATACTTTATGAAGATGCTGATATAATAGTTGTCAATAAGCCAAAAGGAATGGTAGTTCACCCTGCAAATGGAAACCCAGACGGAACATTAGTAAATGCTATTATGAATATATGTAAAGATTCTTTATCTGGAATAGGTGGAGAAATAAGACCAGGAATAGTACATAGATTAGATAAAGATACAAGCGGAGTGCTTATAGTTGCAAAAAATGATAAAGCACATATAAATATTAGTGAACAGATAAAAAACAGAGAAGTTAGAAAAATATATATTGCATTAGTTAGGGGAGTTATCAAAGATGACGAAGCAACAATAGATATGCCAATAGGAAGAAGTACGAAAGATAGAAAGAAAATGGCAGTAATAAAATCTGGAAAACCAGCCGTAACACATTTTAAAGTTTTAAAAAGATATTCAGGTTATACACTTTTAGAGCTAAAAATAGATACTGGTAGGACACATCAAATAAGAGTGCATTTATCTCAAATCGGATATCCAGTAGTAGGTGATGAAGTATATTCAAATGGGAAGAATCCATTTGGTGTAAAAGGGCAAATGCTTCATGCGAAGAAAATAGAGTTTATTCATCCTACTACAAAGGAAAGAATGAAAATCGAAGCACCTTTGCCTACGTATTTCCAAGAAGTTATAGATAAATTAGATAAGGAAATGATATAATATGGAGGAAATAAGATTACAAAAATATCTTGCAAATCAAGGAATAGCATCAAGAAGAGCCTGTGAAGGATATATAATAGGTGGACTTGTACAAGTAAATGGTAAAACTATATATGAACTTGGAACCAAGATAGATCCAGAAAAAGATATAGTAACTTTCAAAGGAATGACAGTTAAAAATGCAAATAGAGACAAAGTATATATTTTGTTAAATAAGCCAATAGGCTATGTTACAACAGCAAAAGATCAATTTCGGTAGGGATACTGTTTTAGATTTAATAAAAATAAATAAAAGAATAGTTCCTGTTCGGAAGACTTGATATGTATACATCAGGAGCATTAATACTTACAAATGATGGAGATTTTGTATATAAAGTAACTCATCCAAAATATGAGATAACCAAAACTTATACGGTAACTTTAAGTGGAAAAATAGAAGAGGAAGATGTAGAAAAGCTAAGAAGCGGAGTAAAAATAGATGACTATATAAGCAAACCTGCAATAGTAAAAATACTAAAAATAGATAAAGAAAAAAATATATCAAGGCTAGAAATAACAATACATGAAGGAAAAAATAGAGAAGTAAGAAAAATGTGTGAAAGTATACGGAAAAAAAGTAAGAGCTCTTCACAGAAGTAAAATAGGGAATATAACAGTTGACGGATTAAAAATTGGTGAGTGGAGATATCTTACAGAAAATGAAATTAAAAGTTTGCAAAATTAATTAAACAATAGTATAATAAAAAAGTACAAAAGAAAAAGGAGATATAAAAGTGAAATACAAAAGATTTAATATAGCTGATAGCAATTTAACTAAGGGAATGATAGTAAATGGTACAGTTAAGCAAATAAAACCTTATGGAGCATTTATCGAATTAGAGAATCGGAATAAGTGGACTTCTATATATAGAAGATATGTCTGTATCGAGAATCAAATCTCCTTATGAGAGATTTGAAATAGGACAAAACATAGATGTTATGGTAAAAGATGTAGACACTGAAAAAAATAGAGTATCATTTACATACAAAGAACTTTTAGGAACTTGGGAAGATAATATAAAAGACTTCAAACAAGGAACAGTTGTAAAAGGAATTGCAAAAGAAACAGAAAAATCTAAGAATGGAATATTTGTAGAGTTAACACCAAATCTTGTTGGACTTGCTGAATATAAGGACAACATCGAGTATGGACAAGATGTAAATGTGTATATAAAAAAGATTATTCCGGAAAAGAAAAAAGTTAAACTAATCATATATGATTAAGTTTAGAAAAGACAATGATTATTATCAAGTCTTGAAAGGGAGGAAAATATGGTAGAAGATAACGAAATCGAAGCTCAAAAATCACCATTTGCTTTAAGACCAGGAGAAATTAAAACATTTGATGGAAAAGACGGATATGTTTCTATGAACCAAATAGTTCATAAAATTGATATAGGACATATCAATGATTTGCATTTTGCAATATTAGAGCTTGTAAATGAATTTGAATTTGTAACATCAAGACAATTGTGTCAATTATTAGATTATAAAAAAATAGATTATAAGTCACAAGATAAACTTAACAACAAATTGGAACAGCTTATAAAATCAAAGATATTAACAAGATATTACTTTACATCAGAAGATGGAAAAGGAATATACAGAATATATTGTTTGGAGAAAATGGGAAAATATCTTCTAAATTCTAGGGGAATAGAATGCAAATGGCAACAGTCAGATAATACAAAGCCTGTTGCAATGATAAAGAAGAGACTAGCAGGAAACCAAGTAATAATTGCATACTTAAACAAAGTAAAAGTGTTTGACGAATATATGGTAAAACCAACATTAACTGCAAAAACTTTGGGAAAAGTATTTAAAGCAACTGGTGGAGGAGTAAAACTTACTAAAAATTCTAAGTCAATCACATTCCTATTTGAAGTAGTAAGAAGAGAGGACGACTGGCAAAAGAAATTAGTTGATAAAATGAGTATGTACAAAGACTTCTATGAAAATTTTGTGCCAATGGATTCTGGTTTTAGTACACTTCCACAATTAATACTTGTATGTGAAGACGAAAGACATACTGCTGAATGCTTTAAAGAAATCGTATCAAATAAAGTAGAAATATCAAAAATAAAACTATACTTTACAACAGATTTAAGACAAATAAAAGAAGATCTTTCGAAGACTTTAATAGAATTCAAACTTGATGAAGCAACAAATAAATATAAAGTTCAAGAAGTAGAGCTTAAATTGTTAGAAGGATAGAAGGATAGTGACAATTAACAGCCAAAGAATTGTTGCAATAATATTAAGAATATATTACAAATTAATTACTTCTATTGACCGAAGTAAAAAAATAGATTAAAATAAATTTAAATTAACTTTCAAGTTAAGCAAAATAATAAAAAACAAAGGAGAAAACGAAAGATGGCAAACGCTAGAACCTTAGAGGCTCTACACACACACACACACAAATAGTATATTAGAAGAAAAAGGTAATATAAGGACACATAGGACTTATACTTAATTTTAGTATAAGTTTTGTGTGTCTTTTTGTTATATATGCAAATTTAAGAAATTAAAATTTACATTCATTCACTTTCATAAACTATTTATTCACAGAAATTATAAAATTACAACATAAGTTCATTACGCTTTGTAAGTTTTTCTATGAAAAACTACGCTCCATTCACATATGCTGTAATTAAATAATTTCTAGTTCATAAAAGTTTAAAACCGTTCATTCATTTAATTTTAATTTCTTAAAATATAAAAAAGAAAGAGAGGAAAATTTATGAAGAAAAACGAAGGTATTACATTAATAGCATTGATTATTACTATAATAATCTTAGTAATATTAACAGCAGTAACAATAAATAATGTAATAGGATCAGACTTAATAGGATTTGCAACAAAAGCAGCAGAAGACTATATAGATGCAGCAGAGGAGGAAAATAAGGTAATACAAAAAACAATGGCATTGTCAGCAGGAAAAGCAGTAGCAGAGGATAGTAAAGTACAACCAGGAGAAGAAGTAACAGCAGAAACGGAAAAACAAGAAGAAGGAGGAATAACATATAACTATACAGATGTAATGGGAAGACATGCAATGATACCAGAAGGATTTAAAGTATCAACAAAAGTATCAGAACAATTTATAGAAGATGGATTAGTAATACAAGATAGCGATGGTAATGAATTTGTATGGATACCATGCACAACTACACAGTATAATGATGCAAAAGATGATGTAATAGATAAGGATTGGGCTAGAAATAAACAATATAATACAAACGGCGGGGAAGATGGAAGAGATTGGAGAGATTATTATACAGATGATGATAAGAACAAATTAGATGCAGCATACACAGGAGACAATCAGCTTCCAACAGATAATTGGAAAAACGAAAATCAAATAACAGTTGGAAGTACTAGCATAGAAAAATATGGAGGATTTTATATAGCAAGATATGAAGCAGGGGTTCCAGAAGATGCTAGTTTCCATATTAAAGATATAGGAGCAGAAAATAACTATGTAGATACAAAAGGAGAAAAACTTACTATAGAATATTCAGATAATACAACTACTCATGGAAGAGGAAGTGTAGCTGATACAGCCGAAATAAGTAGTTTAAAGCCAGTAAGTAAACAAGGAGTACAGGCTTGGAATTATATAACACAACCAAATTCTAAAATGGTAGCAGAGAATATGTATAAAGGAGGTAAAGATAGTAAAGGAAATGAGGTTGGAGTAAGAAGCTATTTGGTAGATTCACAAGCGTGGAACCATATTTGTAGCAATATATTTAAAGTTGGAGAAGGTCAAAGTATAGATTCAACAGAATATGGAAACTACTTCAATAACAATACATTTAAACTTAGACCTGGAACACTTTGGGCAAAGCACGTATCTGACCACAATACATGGATACATGCAGCAAAATACACTACTGATGCCGTAACGTATGGTAAGCAAGTCCGGAGACAACTATGAGTGGACTGAATTAGCAACAGGTTCAAGTGATAATTTCAAAAAATATAATATATATGATATGGCAGGGAATATGTGGGAATGGACAACTGGACATAACATAAACAGTAGTGAAAACAAAATGTTCGTTGTTCCGCGTGGTGGTGGATACGCTGAATCTGGTTTGGACACCCCTGTTGTGCAAGCAAACGGTTACAATTCAGTTTCTCATTATAATCTCGAGGTTGGGTTCCGTGTCGTGTTATATATTTCATAAGACTTGTTATTTCTTAAATGGTAACTATGAATTTTTAATGAGGTATTATTAAGCAGAGATTAAACATATAATCTAAAAATTACCTTGATAAAAACTATTTAGTGTTATATAAAATAGGTAGAAAGTTTTGAAAATTTCAAATCAAAACTATCTATCTATTTATTTTTTTATATTTATTTTCACAGCTTAAGGTAAGACAAAAAGTTCTATTGGGAACTCTCCCAAGGCAGTAGAGTTAAGCAAAGAAAAAGTAGAAAAGATAATACAAGAAAATAAATAATGCAAATTATTACAAAAGCATTAAGAATATATTACAAATTAATTACTTCTATTGACCGAAGTAAAAAAATAGATTAGAATAAAATTAAATTAACTTTCAAGTTAAGCAAAATAATAAAAAAACAAAGGAGAAAACGAAAGATGACAAACACTAGAACCCTAGAGGCTCTACACACACACACACACCAGATTGTTGAGCAATTAGAATTTAGCAAACAATAAAAGATA
>CANRFH010000026.1 GCA_947629835.1 uncultured Clostridia bacterium
GAAAAATCGGTGGTAATATGGTTAGAAAATTAATACAAAAAGCTGAAAACCAAATGATAGGTAAATAAGTTTTTTATAGCTAGTGCTTAAGTAAACTCATGGTAGGAGTATAAATTTTGCTTTTATATACATATAAAGGCAGGGTTTGTACCCCTGCCTATTTTTTTAAGTTATTTCTTTTTTATATCTCCATATAGCATTTCTCTTTTATAAATTTCTTTATTTGTTTTTCATCTTTTCCTTCATAATATGGAATAAGTAAATCCTTAAACTGTTCTGTTAATTCCGCTGGGATTGCTATAATTCCTTTTCCTTTTGAAATTAAATAGTGGTTACTAAAAATTACTGATGTTCTTTTATTTCCATCAATAAATACTTGTTTTTTCATTGTGTACAATAAAAGTTCTATAGCTCTGTCAACATCATCCAATTTTTTATTAAAAATTTGTTCTAATTCTTCTTTTATAATGCTTTCAATTGGTAAATCTGGCCTCCATGTTGTTCCACTTATTGTTACTGGAACATTTCTAACCTTTCCAGCTGAATAATAAAATCCTTCTTCTACCATTTTGTTAATTTCACATAGTAATGCAAAATTAGTATCTTCTAATATAACATTTTTATTTAGTATAAATTCCCAAGCATGTTTTAAATTTACTATTTTCATTATATCTTCAGATGTCATATTGTTTACTTTTCCACCTTCAATAATGCTTTCTGTATCTGCAAATGTAGTTGCAACACCTTCTAATATAGCTTGTTTATAAATTGTATCTACTAAATGCCTCTTGGCAAAATCTATATTTTGTTTTACTTCTTCGGAAAGTTCTTCTTCTATATAATTTAATTGTTTTAATTCTTTATTTATTTCTCTTATTTGCTTTTTTAGTTCTTTTGCCTTAATACTATTGTTTAATATTAAATTATATAATTCCTCTGAGTATTCTCCAACGTATTTTGTTAAAGCTACTCCATCTTCCCTATAATGTACATATATATATTTGTTTGAATCCTTTTCTCTTATTTCAACTGAACCATAAGCAAGCGATTGTAATTCATTTTCAAGTAATTGTTTGTTTTGAAGAAGACTCATTATTTCCACATTTTTCTCCATAATATATCTCTCCTTTTTAAAATGTGAAACTTTTTTGTATTTTTTTGTTGATTTTGTTTCACATTTATATTATACCATAAAATTTAAAAAAAGTGAAATTTTTTTACTTTTTTATACATAAAGGCAGGGTTTGTACCCCTGCCTAGTTTTTTATTATTTTATTTAAGAATATTTTCTGCTAAAGTTTCAAGTTCTTTTCTTGTATTTTCATTTAATCTTGACCTTATTGTTACTGTTGGTTCACATATTTCTATATCTTTCATACTTTCAACTATTTCTCTTATACATTTTCCTGCACTTGGTGCCCATGTTCCATTCTCTATAATTCCCACTTTACGATTTTGGTAATTCTTTCCTTTTAAATGACGTAAGAATTGATCCATTGGTGGAAATACTTCAAAATTATAGCTAGATGAAGCAAGTACAATTTTATCATATCTAAATGCATCTTCTATTGCTTCTGCCATATCGCATCTTGCTAGGTCTGATAAAACTACTTTCTTTGCTCCTTTTTCTTCTAGCATTTTTGCAAATTCTTCTGCAGCTTCCTTTGTATTACCATGTATAGATGCATATGCAATAAACACTCCATCATCTTCTGCTCTATAACTGCTCCATATATCATATTTATTTAAATAATGTTCTAAATTTTCTTTTAATATAGGACCGTGTAATGGGCATATCATTTTAATATCTAATGTACTTGCTTTTTTTAATAAGCTTTGAACCTGAATGCCATATTTTCCAACAATATTGAAATAATATCTTCTTGCTTCGCAGTCCCAATCTTCGTCAGTATCAAGTGCACCAAATTTTCCAAAACCATCTGCTGAAAATAGTATCTTTTCGTATTTTTCATAAGTTACCATTACCTCTGGCCAATGTACCATAGGTGCCATAAAGAATTGTAAAGTGTGTTTTCCTATATTTATTTCTTCCCCTTCTTTTACTGTAACTTTTCTTTCATTTAAATTTGGAATATCAAAAAATTGTGGAATAAATGCAAATGTTTTTTCATTTCCGATTAGTTTCATATCTGGATATTTTTTAGCTATAAGTTCTATATTGTATGCGTGATCTGGCTCTAAGTGTGATATTACTAGATAATCCGGCTTTTTATCTTCTAATGCTTTTTCTAGATTTTCTAACCATTCGTCTGTCTTTCTTTTATCTATTGTATCCATAATAACTATTTTTTCATCTTTAATTAAATATGAATTATATGATATTCCATTTGGAACTACGTATTGACTCTCAAACAAATCTATTGTTTTATCGTCTGCTCCTATATATATTATATCTTCTGAAATTTTTGTATCTTTAATCATAATCTTTTCCTTTCCATTTTTTATTTATTATAGCATATATTGATATTTTTTAAAACAATTTTTATTAACTTTTTAAAATTCAAAAAAGGCAGAGATTTTACTCTCTGCCTGTCTATATCTTAGAGCTATCTACATTTCTTTTTGTTTTTGTTATTACAACATATTGCAATAATTATGCTAAGAACTAATAATACAAATAATACTATTGCAAGAACTATAACTGCTGCTAATGCTGCAAGTATTGTAGTACTTAATGCTGCTCCAATTATTACTCCGATTATTCCTACAAATAAAGCGACAAGTATTGCTATAACTATTTCAATACAATAGCATTTTTTACATTTTACTTCATGACAATGTTCCATTTCTTCGCAATCATATTTTATCTTCATTTCTTCTATCATTGTTATTCAACTCCTCTTTATCAAGCTAGCCTAATATATTATATTAAGAGAAGTCCAATTAGTTGACATTTTTTTACATTTTTTATGATTTATCTTTTTTTGTGCGTTCCTTATCATCTGTTATACAATTATTTTTAAAGCTTAAATACCAACTCATCCCATTTCTATTTTCTTCTATTTCATTTACTCTTTTTATAAGTTCATCGTAAGTTTGTGGAGAGCTTTGAATTAAGGGATTCCCTTGTACCCAATTTGCAGGTGTAGAGCCCTTACATTTATCTGCTGTTTGCAATGCTTCAACAGTTCTAAGTATTTCTGGAATACATCTTCCAACATTCATAGGATATACAAATATTGCTCTAACTATTCCCTTATCGTCTATTATAAATACATTTCTAACAGTTTCAGTTGTACTCATATCATTAGCTATCATTCCATATTTTCTTGCAACTACTCCACTTAAATCTGCTATTATTGGAAATGGAACTTTTATTCCTGTTTTTAAATATATGTCATATAACCAAGCAAGGTGTGAGGCGTTACTGTCTACACTCAAACCTATTAAACAAGTATTTAGATTTTCAAAATATGTATTAGCTTTTGCTAGTGCTATTATTTCTGTTGTACAAACTGGTGTGAAATCACCGTGGGTGTGAAAAAAGTACTACCCATTTGCCTTTGTAATTATTTAGGTTTATATTTCCCATTGTGGAATTAGCATCTATTTCTGGTGCCATCTCTCCGAATTTTTACATTTCCATTCATCATTATTTCATAATTCATTATACAAAAACTCCTTTCATACTTGCTACTATTGTATGTAAGGAGTTTTTATTTTGTGAATTATTTTAATGCTTATCATTATAACTTTTTAGGAAATCAAATTTTGTGCAAATTTTTTGAAATTTTATAGATTTTATATTAATTTTAATCCTTATGACAGAAGGGAAAGTAACAGCTACAACAACAAATAGTATAACAGTAACAGCAAAAGCAAAAGATGCAGCAGGAACAGTCAATGGTCACTATAAAGAAGAAAGTGGAATAAAACAGATAATATTTGAACTAACAGGAACTATAAGTGGTAAGCAACAGACATTAACAGAACCAAAGAGCGTATCAGTAACAGGTACAACAGAAGCTTCAGCAAGTCATACATTTACAGGATTAACACAAGGACAAACTTATACAATAACAGCAAAGGCAGTAGATAAAGCAGGAAATGTAAGTCCAATTAAAACAATATCAGGAGGAAACACAGGTACAGTACCAGGTGGAAGTAGTGCCGCGATATCATTTTCACCTGACAAAACTAATTGGACCAACGGAGTAGTAAATGTAACAATAGCATCAACATATACTGCTCAAGACAAAGGCGGGTACGAGTTACAATATAAGACCACAATTTCAGGCTCGACTGACTGGCAAGATTATACTACGCCGGTAAAGATGACAACAAATGGAACAATATATGCAAGACTAAAAGATAGTACAAATCAAATGGGAGCACAAGCAACAGCAACGCAAGTAATAAGCATAATAGATACACAAGCACCAGGTGCACCAACAGGTGTAACAGCAAGTGCAGTTGCTGGAACAACAACAAATGGAAAGAAACATTGTATAACAGTAACAGCAACAGCACAAGATACAGCAGCTACGACAACAAAACCAGGAGAACAAAGTGGAATAGACAAGATACAATTCAAGATAGATTCTGGAGCATGGCAGGATGTATCAGCATCTACGACAGGAACAGCACAAGTAAATAAATCCTATACATCAGGAGCTTTAAAAACAGGCTCACATACAATAAAAGTAAAAGCAATAGATAAAGCAGGAAATGAATCATCAGAAGTCAGTGCAAGTAATGTAAGTATAGATGCAACCAATCCGAGTGCACCAAAAATAGAAGTAATATCAGGAACATTAAAAGCAGGAACAACAAACACATATACATCAGCAATAACAGTAAAAATAACACCAGGAACAGATACAGTAGGAGTAAAAGACACAACATATAGTGTAACAGGACAAACAACTAATAGTGGAACACTAACAGGAAATACAACAAAAGAACTAACATTTAGTAACAATGGAACATATACAATAAGTGCGACAACAACAGATACGTCAGGAAACACAGCAAGTAGCTCTTTGACAGTAACAAAGGCTGGAACACCACCAACAGTAACTGCGTCAGCAGACAGATCGTATGACAATGGAACACATAAAATAACAATAACGGCAACAGGAAATGATGCAGAAGGTGGAACACTAACATATACAGTAAGTTATGGAACAAGTACAGCATATGGAACTACAAAGACAGTAACAGGAACTGCAGGACAGCCAGTAACGATTACAATAGATTCAGGCCTTGACATGGCAACGGCATACTACTATAAAGTAGATGTAAAAGATACAGATAATACATTTGCACAAACACCGTATACAAACAGTGTAAAAACATATTGTGTAGCGGCATCTTGTGGTGGAGGACATACAGAATCACATAACTGTACAACTTGTGGTGGCTCCGGTTACACTTATGTTACTTGCAGCGGAGAGTATTACTTTTACTCTACATGGTATACTGTCCCTAGGGGTAGCTACCCTTACTGTAGACGATGCTTTACATACTATGGTGGTGGTGACGTTATAACACTAGCGCATGCTAAATGCAGCACGTGCGGGGCGGACATAAACGTAGGCTACTATTGCTCTACATGTGACCCAGAATGGCCTCCAGCATCACATACAAGGTCTACTAAGTGTAGTGCTTCAGGATGTAACAATGGAAAGGTGTATGAAACTGTGCAATGTGAACATAAACAGAATTCAGCACATTTGTATTGCCCAACTACGGGTAAAGTTGTATCATCAGAGCTACATGATGACTAATGTGACTCCTTTTGTAATAACACAAGTAAAATTATAAAACAGTTATATGATAATTAATACATTTTCTTTACGATATAAATATTTAGTCAGACAGAAACATGAATGAAGTGAACCCAAATTGTTAAACAAAAATTTAACGAGGAGGGTTCACTTCAATTTTTGTGTTTACTTTAATTTTACCACTCCACATATCTGGAGGTTCTCTAAAGTTAAAAAAATCAGACAGAGAATTTTATTTCTCTATCTGATTAAATAAATATTAGAATATTAAGGTAATCGCTCAATGAACTGGCGTAGTGACAAATCCACCTTTGACATGTACAATAATGTCGGAGGTGGATAAATATAATGAGAAAATATAGCGAAGAAGACAAAGCAAAATATTGCAGGGGCTTTAAAAATTGCACATTGCCAATAACAGACTATGCAGAAAAAATGGACATCCCAGTAGAAGGTCTTAAACAGTGGCTAAAAGAATATAAAGAACCAGCACCTTTTGGTGCAATAGATGTAGCAAGTCTATTTGAACAACCTAAAACTCAAAATGTAGTAACAAACTTTAAATTTAATACAGATTCTATCAATATAGAAATTGCAGAAGATTATGATAAAAATGTACTAAAGAAGATTCTAGAACTATTGGTGGTGATGTGCAATGCTAAATAAATTACTAGAAGAAATTCCAACAATATATCTAGTATATGGAATAACAGACTTTAGGAAGCAAATACATTCACTAATGAATATGGTAAAAACAGAATATAACATGAATCCATATCAGAAGGCAGCATTTTTGTTCTGTAATAGAAAAAGGAATAGCATAAAATTATTGTGTTATGACAAAAATGGATTCATATTAGCACAAAAAACATTACTAGATGTGAGTAAATACAAATTTCGATGGCCAAAAGATGAAAAAGAATTAGGACAAATAACACATGAACAACTAAGATGGCTTCTATCAGGCTTGCAAGTATGTCCAAAATCGTATTTCAAAGATATAGAAATAGAAAATGATAAAATGGCAATTTAAATGCTTCAGAAGCTAAAATAATTGGTCAAAAAAGTTTAATAAAATTACCTAAAACTATTGATATTTCAGTACTTTTGTGATATTATTACATCATGGAAAAGATAGAAAAAGAAGACTCAAAAATGAGCTATGAAGAATTAAAAAATGAATATAAAAATTTAAAAGTTGAAAATAATAATTTGCAATTTCAAAATAAAGAATTACAAATAAAATATGATAATGTAATTTTGGAATTGAATGCACTAAAAAGAATTGTATTTGGAAGTAAGCAAGAAAAGATACCATCAAAAGAAACAATAAATTCAGATCAAATTTCACTCTTTGATAACGAAGAAGATATAGAAAAAGACGTTCAAGAACAAATTGAAGAGCAAATAGAAGAAATTACTGTACATAGAAAGAAAAATGCAAAGAAAAAAATAGCAGGACTAAAGAAAAGTATGCTAAAAGACGTAGTTATAAAAAGACAAGAATATGTACTAAATGAAGATGAAAAATGTCCAGAATGTGGGAGTGATTTCAAATTAGTAAGTAAACAAGTAGTAAGAACACAAATAGAATTTACACCACCGACATTTAATATAACAGAGTATGTTCAAAACGTATATAAATGTACAAAATGTGGAACAGAAGAAAGTAAAAAAGAGACACCAACATTTGCAAAAGCAAAAATACCAAAAGCATTACTTGTACATTCATTTGTATCACCATCACTTGCAACAGAAGTATTTTATCAGAAATATTATCTAGGAGTACCATTTTACAGACAAGAGAAGATGTGGGATGATAAAGGATTAGTACTTCCAAGGAACATGATGGCAAACTGGAGTATAAAAATAAATGAGTATTATCTAGAAGCTTTGTGGAAGCTAATGCAAAAAGAACTTAAATCTAAATGCGAAGTTCTTCACTCAGATGAAACCACAATTCAGGTAAATAAAGAACCTGGACGAAATGCTACATCAAATTCATATATGTGGTTGCTATGTTCAGGAAAAGATGAAACAACTAAAGGAGTTGTATTTAGATATTCCACAAGTAGAAGTGCAGAAACAGCAAAAGAAATACTTGAAGGATATAAAGGAATACTGGTAACAGATGGATATGCAGGATATAATAATATAGAAGAAATAACACATGCAGAATGTTGGACTCATGCTAGAAGATACTTCTACGAAAGTGTACCATTGCTAAGTAATAAACAGATGGATACAACAGCTACAGGATATATTGGAGTAGAATATTGCAATAAGCTATTTAAAATAGAGGAAGAAATAGCTTCTCTTAGTGATGAAGAAAAGCAAAAGGAACGACAAGAAAGATCAAAGCCAATTGTAGACGAATTTTTCTCATGGGTAAATACAACCCTTAATACAAAAATAGTAGTAAATAATAAATTAAAGAAAGCATTAGTATATGCCCAAAATCAAGAAAAAGAATTATCTGAATTTTTAAATGATGGAAGAATTCCATTAAGCAATAGTATAGCAGAACGTTCTATTCGCCCATTTGCAGTACACAGGAAGAACTGGCTCTTTGCAGATACACAAGCAGGAGCAAAAGCTAATGCAACATATTATTCTTTAATAGAAAGTGCAAAAATAAATAAGTTGAATATATACAAGTACATGAATTATCTAAAGCTTGCCACAATATGAAAATTTAAGTGAAGAAGTTCTAAAAAAATATCTTCCATGGTCAGAAGATCTGCCAGAAGATGTACGAAATTATGTAGGAGACTACGAAGAGCTTAAATAGCAGAATAATAATAACCCGGACCACTGGTTTAGTTCCAGCTGATCCGGGCTATTTTTTTGCTTATCATAAATTTATAAGTTTGTCGCTACGCCAGTTCATTGAGCGGTAACAATATTAAGAACCTCATTTATCAGTCGTCATGTATCTGTTGGTTAACAACATTACCTGAGCTTGTACAGTAATAGTGACCACTATACTGGCTGTGCTTGCATGGTTGTGTGCTACTGACCGTCTTGTTGCCATTGCATCGCGTGCACTCTACCGCTAAGTGTTGGATTCCTGTCCCGCCACATAGGGTGCAGGTCTCCGATGGAAGCCAAGCCACTCCCTTGCAGATTATGCAAGGGCTACCATCGGCTTCCTTACCAGTACCATTGCAAAACCAACACGCGTGATTTCCCATATCTCCATCTCCGTGGCAAAGTATGCACTCCTCGTCGACATACTCACCTGATAATCCAGAACCACCACACGAAGGACATGTTATTGTCGTAGTAGTACCACCTGCACACCATTCTCCAACACAATATGTTTTTACACTGTTTGTATACGGTGTTTGTGCAGATGTATTATCTGTATCTTTTACATCTACTTTATAGTAGTATGTTGTTGCCATGTCAAGGCCTGAATCTATTGTAATTGTGACTGGTTGTCCTGCAGTTCCTGTTACTGTCTTTGTAGTTCCATATGTTGTAGTTTTTCCATAACTTACTGTATATGTTAGTGTTCCACCTTCTGCATCCTTTCCTGTTGCCGTTATTGTTATTTTATGTGTTCCATTATCATACGATCTGTCTGCTGACGCAGTTACTGTTGGTGGTGTTCCAGCCTTTGTTACTGTCAAAGAGCTACTTGCTGTGTTTCCTGACGTATCTGTTGTTGTCGCACTTATTGTATATGTTCCATTGTTACTAAATGTTAGTTCTTTTGTTGTATTTCCTGTTAAAGTTCCGTTTTCATTTGTTCCCGTTGTACTCCATGATGTGTTTTGTACTGCCACATTATCTGTTCCTGGTGTTATTTTTACTTTTATTGCTGATGTATATGTGTTTGCTACTCCCGCTTTTGGTGTTCCTGATATTACTTCTATTTTTGGTGCACTCGGATTGGTTGCATCTATACTTACTGCTGTTGCATTTACTGCTCCTGATACATTTCCTGCTTTATCTACTGCTTGTACTTGTATTGTATGTGAGGCTGTTGTTAAAGCTCCTGATGTATAAGTTATATTAGTTGCTTTTACTGTTCCTGTTGTAGCTGCCGTTACATCTTGCCATTCTCCACTATCTATCTTGAATTGTAGCTTTGCTATTCCACTCTGTTCTCCTGGTTTTGCTGTCGTTTCTGCTACATCTTGTGCACTTGCTGTTACTTTTATATAATGTTTCTTTCCATCTTTAACTACTGCTTCTGTTGTTACACCCGTTGGTACATCTGGTGTTTGTGTATCTATTATGTCTATTCTTTGCGTTGCTGTCGCAGCTGTTCCTGCTTGTCCTGTAGTATCTCTTAGTCTTGCATATATTGTTCCATTTGTTGTCATTTTTACTTTTTCTGCTTCGTTATAATCTTTCCAGTCAGCAGTTTGTGGCTGTGAACCTGTTAAATCTTTTATTGCATATTGTAATTTGTATCCACCATTTTCTGGATCAGTATATTTTGATGTTATTGTCACATTTACCGTCTCATTTGTCCAGTCAGTTTTATCAGGTGTAAATGTTATTGCTCCTGTTTGTAATTGTTCTCCACCTGGTACTGTACCTGTTGTTCCACCTGTTATTTCTTTAATTGCGCTTTCATTTCCTGCTTTATCTACTGCTTTTGCTGTTATTGTATAAGTAATACCTTGTGTTAATCCTGTAAATGTATGACTTGACGAAGTTTCTGTCGTACCTTCTACTTGCGCACTCTCAGTTCCTGTTAATGTCTTTTGTTGTCCACTTATAGTTCCTTTTAGTTCAAATATTATATGATCTATTCCACTTTCTTCGTTATAGTGAGTAGCATCCGTTCCTACTGCATCTTTTGCTGTTGCTGTTACTATCATACTATTTGTTGTCTTATTTGT
Source organism: uncultured Clostridia bacterium (assembly GCA_947629835.1). Lineage (GTDB taxonomy): Bacteria > Bacillota > Clostridia > TANB77 > CAG-508 > JAAWPK01. Next base: position 10,610 of record CANRFH010000026.1, read on the forward strand.
TACTTTCCCGTCTGTCATATTGGATGGTTTTATCGTATCTATGTTAGATACTGAACCTGTTGCTGTCGCTTTTGTTCCTACTTGATAACCTGATAAAGTGTTCTCTCTTAGCCTTGCAAATATTATTCCGTTTGTTTTCATTTCTACAGAATTACCGTCGTAATCAACCCAGTCACTCTCTTGTGGTACTGTAGTAGCTGAATTCTTTATTGCATATTGTAACTTGTACCCGCCTTGTTCTGGAGCTGTATATGATGATGTTATTGTTACATTTACTGAATTATTTGTCCATCCAGCTTTTGTTACTGGAGTTCTAGGTTTGTATGCAAATGATATGCTTCCTGTTTTTGAGTCCGATAGTTCGTCTCCACCTGGTATTGTCTTCGTTGTATCTGTTATTTCAGTAGCTTGATCACTTTCATTTTCTGCTTTATCTATTGCTGTTGCTGTTATTGTATAATTCTTAGTTTGTGTTAATCCTGTAAATGTCCATTCTGCTGATACTGTGGCTGATTCTGGATTACTTATTGCATCTACTTCATGTGATACTGTATTTGTTGTTCCACCGATTTCTCCTGTTAGTATGAATTTTATCTTTGCTATTCCACTTTGTTCTTTATTGTGGCTCTCAAATGTTCCTTCTGCATCTTTTGCACTTGCTGTTACCTTTATGCTATTTGTTGTTTTATCTGTTACTTTTAAGCCTGTTGGTGTTTCTGGTTTTACTTTATCTATGTTGCTTACTGTTCCTGTCGCTGTTGCTTTTGTTCCAGTTTGTCCTATTGTATCTTTTAATCTTACATATATTGTTCCATTTGTGTCCATTGTTACTTTATCTGTATCATTATATTCAAACCAACTGTTTGCATCTTTTGAATATTCTATCTTATATCCTTGGTCTGTATAAGCTTTGGCACTTATTGTAACTATTACTGATTGATTTGTCCACTTTCCAGTATTTTGCTCTGGTTTATAATCAAATGTTATTGTTCCGTCTATTAAGTCCTCTGTTCCTGGTACTGTCTTCGTTGTTTTTGTTATTGTTTTTAGAGCACCTTTATTTCCTGCATTATCTATTGCTTGTACTGTTATTGTATAGTTTGTACTTTGTTTTAAGTTTGTGAATTCACATGTTTTTGTTACTTCTTTTACTGCTATTTCTTCTGGTGTTCCTGTTTGTTCTACTTCTACTTCTTTTTCTTGTTTTTCTTCTCCTGCTGTTAGAGTAAATATTAATTTTGCTATTCCACTTTGTTCTTTATAGTGAGTCGTATCTGTTCCTTCTGCATCTTTTGCTGTTGCTGTTACTGTTATACTGTTTGTTGTTATTTCTGTTTCTTTTAGCTCTGTTGGTTCTTCTGGTTCTACTCTATCTATATTGCTTATTGTCTTTGATGCTGTTTTTGTTGAATTTCCTACATTGTCTATTACTTTTACAAATATTGTTTCATTTGTTGGTATATTTATCTCTGTTTCTAGCTCATATTTCTTCCATCCTGATAATGCTTCTGTTGATGTTTCCGTTCTTGTTGTATATTGTATGGTAAAATCTTTAAATTCGTCTGATACTGTTATCTTTGCTGTTATTGGATGATTTACCCAATTTTTTTCTGATGGTATTATTTCTATATTTGGATCTTTTAAATCTGGTAATGGTGTAAATCCTTCTTCTCCTACTGATCCTACATATTTTATTTCTTTTTCTGTTACATCATATACAAATCCTTCTTTTGTTACTACCCTTAGTTTCTCTTCTGTCTCTCCTTCTTCTGCTCCTATTATCTCTGCTGATCTTTTATCTTTGAATAGTTCTGATTCGTCTACTTTCTTTTTGAATTCTTCTAAATATTCTCTTCCTGTTAGGTTATTAGGCGCATTTTCGGTCATTATTTCTATTCCTATTAGGTCTAGCCCATCTTTGTATTCTGCTATCCTTGAACGCACTGCTGATCCTGTTGCCATATCTATTAATCCATGTTCTCCTATTGTGTTTTGTATTGTTACTGCTGACAGAATTACTAATATTATTATTGTTATTATTAATGCAACTAAGGTTATTCCTCTTTCTTTCTTCATAACCTCTTCCTTCCTCTTCGTTTTTTTCTTCTTTATTATCTATAAAGTATTTAATTATAGCATAAGTGAATAGAGCGTAGTTTCTCTTTTAGAAAAACTTACAATACGTAATCAACTTATGCTACTTTTCGTTATTTCTTTTATTTTTTATTTCTTTTATCTATATCTAATTTCTTTATTTACTTACTCTGAAGTCATATGCGTTTGCATAGTCTAATGTTGTACTTACATTTAATTCTGTACTTGCTCCTGGCTCTAATCCTTCTATATATGCTGGTAATGTTGTTATTTCGCTTCCTGTTTTATCTATTAGTGTTATATTAAATACTGCTGTTTGTACAGTGCTTGTTGTATTTCTTACTGTTCCTAATAGTACTGTTTCATTTCCTCTCTCTGTTAATTGTAAGTCACTTATTTCTAATCCGTCTAACATTTTTGTTTTATGTAGTTCTTCACTTGTATTTAGTTTTGTTCCGTCATCTAAAACTTGTACAAATTCTTCTACTGGTTCATTTGTTTCATTTCCTCCTGCTGGTTCTTCATTTCTTCTGTTTCTTGTTAACAGAGTTATTCCTCCTATTATTAATACTGCGACAATAATTAATATTATTATCATTTTCTTCTCTGAATCTTTCATTTGATTTCCTACCTTTCTTTTTTTTTGTGTATTTTTTACATAATTTATTATGTATGTACTTTTATTTTAAATGTTTTGACTTAATTTGTCAATTAGGTTTCTAAAAACTTAATGTAACAGTAATAATTTTGTAATAATTTTGTAATAAATACATAATTTCTTATGTATTTTGGCTATTTTGTCATATTTTTTGTTAAAATCAAGATGTTATAAATTTATATCAAAATTTAACTAGATTTTTTGTTCTAGAATTGGTAACTTGGGGGAGTTATATGAAATTTAAAAGATTAAAAGATCTAAGAGAGGATCATGATAAATGTCAAAAGGACATTGCAAATCTTCTCGGAATTTCACAACAGTATTATTCGGAATATGAAAAAGGAAATAGAACTATTACAGTTCCGCATTTAATAACTTTAGCTAAATACTACAATACTTCTATAGATTATATAGTTGGGCTTACCGAAGTACCTGACAAAAAAATAAAAAAACCTATGTTTTAATACACAGGCTTTTTTTATTAGTATTATAATAATTCTAGTAAAACTACTTCTGCTGAATCTCCTCTTCTTTTGCCAAGTTTTGTGATTCTTGTATATCCTCCAACTCTATCTGCATATTTTGGAGCTATTTCATTGAATAGTTTTGCTGGTAAGTCAACATTTTTACCTTCATTATCTTTTACCTTGTTTATTTTGTTCATAATTTTTCTTCTTGCATTTAATCTTGATGGCATATCTTTTTGTCTTTTTTCCGTAACTTCTTCTTTAACAACTTTTAGATATTCTTTGCCATTTTTACTTTTTGCAACTTCTGTGACTTTCTTTCCTTTACTATCTAATTTAGCTCGAACAACTTTTACTTCTACTTCTTCGAAGTTATCTTTTTCTTTTACAGCAAGTGCTATTAAACTATCAGCTATTGCTTTTACTTCTTTTGCTCTAGCTTCTGTTGTTTTAATCTTTCCATTAAGAATTAAATCTGTTGTTTGAGTTTTAAGCATTGCTAATCTTTGAGATGTTGTTCTTCCTAATTTTCTATTTTTAGCCATTTTGTTCTCTCTCCTTTTCTGGTTAATTTATATTCTTAAATTCGAGCAAGAATTAGGTTATTACTAGGCATTTCAAATCAAAAAAGCGGAAGTGTGCTAGTGCACATTGAGCATTTTTTGTATTTGAAATAACGACGTAAGAGCCTGATTATTGCTTGAATTTACTCGTCTTGGGCGAAATCAAGACCTAATGAATGTAACTTATTTGTTACTTCATCTAATGATTTCTTTCCTAAGTTTCTTACCTTCATCATATCAGCTTCTGTTTTATTTGCTAAATCTTGTACAGTAGAAATTCCTGCTCTCTTTAAGCAGTTAAAACTTCTTACTGTTAATTCTAGATCTTCTATTGACATTTCTAGAACTCTAGCTGTCTTAGACTCTTCTTTTTCTACCATTATTTGAGTATTCTTAGCAATTTCTGATAAATCAATAAATAATGCTAAATGCTCTGTTATTACTTTTGCAGCTAAGCTTATTGCCTCATAAGCTTTTAAGCTACCATCTGTCCATACCTCTATTATTAACTTATCAAAGTCTACCATTTGTCCTACTCTTGTGTTTTCTACTTGATAGTTTACTTTCTTTACAGGAGTAAAGATTGAATCTATTGGAAGTACTGATATATC
>CANRFH010000027.1 GCA_947629835.1 uncultured Clostridia bacterium
CCTAAACTATTAATTGAAGGAGGTGTCTTTTTGTTTACTTGATAGGTAGATAAATTTTGAAGGTTTTCTCTATCATTATATTTCCAAAATCTAAATATAAAGCCAACAGTAAGACAAGCCAAAAGATGTGTAAAAAATAATAAAAGTCCAATTGTTGTATTTCCAAAAAGAGATATTCCGCACAGTTCCAATAATAAATAAAGGGCCAGAATTGTTTGTAAATGTTAGAAGTCTTTCTGCCTCAGCTTTTGTACATATTCCATTTTTCCTAAAATTAGTAACAATTTTTGCTCCGAACTGGATATCCACTAATAATTCCCATTATAAGAGGAAAAGCACCTTCTCCTGGAACATTGAATATTGGTTTCATTATTTTTCTTAATTTAATTCCAAGATAATCTATAATATTCGTTGAAGAAAGAAGTTCACAGGCAATAAAAAAAGGTAGAAGTGAAGGCACAACTTGACCGCATCCATAGAGTTAATCCTTCTTTTGATGCAGTTAAATTTTCTCTTGAAAATACAATAAGTCCAACTGCAAATAAAACAAATATAATAGTTAATAGATTTTTCTTTAAAGATATAAAAATAAAATTTGCTCTAATAGTTCTTTTTTTCATTTGTAATATTATATGAAAAAGTATTAAAATTATGAAATTAATTAATGCAAGTTTAAAATAATTTTACTATGCCAAATAGTATTAAAATACATCCAGATATAATATTCCATATTTTATCTGGAACTTTAAAACTTTTTATAATTTTATTTCCAATTGTAATTCCTAAAAATAGAAGCATAATTTGAAAAATAGCAACTAATACAGGAAAATAAAAATTTAAGTAACCACCAATACTTGTGCATATACCTATTGATATTGTATCTAATGATAAGGCTATTCCTAATATAAAGGCCTCTTTTGAATCTATTGCATAAGATCTATCAAAATCAAAGGGAATAGGATCTATCAAAATTACAATTCCTATAATTATTAACATTACACCACTTATAATGTGACTTGCAAAATCTGAAATAAATGAACCTATAAATCTTCCAATGAAAATTGATGCAAGACCTATCAATAAAGATGTAATAAATAAAATGCATTTAGATAAAAGGGTAAATTTTGTATTTCTTAATCCATAAGTAATTCCAATTCCTAATGAATCAATACTAATAGATAATGCAAGTAAAAATAAGCCGAAACATATATTCCTCCATTTTAAATTAATACTGTATATTAACATAATATGAAAGATGTATGTAAAATGGGATAAATCTTTATTAGAGAAAATAAAAAATTTGATTATAAAAATTTATTTTATTAATCTTCTACCTCCATAATCTCATGTTCTTTTCCTTTTCCGTTATTCAAATCATCTATTGCCTTTTTAAGTCTTTCTATATTAGTTGTACTATAAAAAGGATCTGCTGTGATTTCAAAAGGTATTTTTTGCTCTTTTACGGTTTTTTTAGCAAATACACATATAGCAGTTGTCATAGACATACCTACATCAGAACAAAATTTATCAAATTGTTTTTTTAAATCTGCATCCATTCTTATGTTAATGTTGGTTTGTGACATTAAAATACACTTCCTTTCTTAATATAATTATAGTATATGCATTATATCAAAATTTATTTACAATGTCAATAAATTTCACTACAATAAAATATTGCTAAAAATGAACATAAATTTTATAGACAAGCATATATATTAAATAGTTTTAAAACAAGGAGGCAAAAAAATGGAACATACTCTATCAAAAGAAGAGATAAAAAGAAAACTCAAGAGTAATTTTACTGTGGGATTAACAGAAGAAGAGGCTAGTAGGAGATTAAAAGAAAATGGAAGAAATAAGCTAGAGGACAAGAAAAAAGAAGGAATTATCATTAAATTTTTAAAACAATTTAATGATTTTATGATAATAATACTAATTGTCGCATCAATTATATCAGCAGTTATGGCAAAGGTAGAAGGAACAGGAGACTATATAGAATCTGTTATAATAATTGCAATTGTTGTATTTAATGCAATAATGGGACTAGTTCAGGAAAACAAAGCAGAAAAATCATTAGAGGCATTAAAAAAGATGTCTGCACCAGTAGCTAAGGTTATAAGGTCAGGAAAAGAAATGATTATTCCAGGGGAAGATGTAATACCTCGGTGATATAGTAATTTTAGAAGCGGGAAACTATGTACCAGCTGATTGTAGGCTAATAGAAAGTTTTAATTTAAAAATAGATGAATCAATTTTAACAGGAGAAACTGTTCCTTCCATTAAAGATGCAGATGCTATACTTAAAGAAGATATAAGCATAGGGGATATGATAAATCAGGCTTTTGCAACTACAATAGTAGTAGGAGGAACAGGAAAGGCAATTGTTACAAAAACAGGAATGGAAACCAAAGTAGGTAGTATTGCTAAAATAATTATAACAGACGAAACACCACAGACACCTATACAAAAAAAGTTAGAGGAGGTAGGAAAAACACTAGGAATAGTATGTTTGATTATTTGTTTTGCAATATTTATAATAGGAATATTTAAAAATATATCAATTCAAGAAATGTTTTTAACATCTGTTGGACTTGCAGTTGCAGCTATACCAGAGGGGTTACCTGCAATAGTTACTATAATGTTATCAATAGGTGTTACGAAAATGGCAAAAAAGAATGCAATCATACGAAAACTTGCAGCAGTTGAAACGCTTGGAAGTAGTAGTATAATTTGCTCAGACAAGACTGGAACTCTTACTCAAAATAAGATGAAAGTATTAGAAAGCTATGGAGATACAGAGTTTGTTTTAGAACTTGGTTCTATGTGTACAGATTGCACCATATCAAAGACAAATGAAATAATAGGAGACCCAACAGAAACTGCGATAGTCGAAAAAGCTTTGGAATATGGTATTAATAAAGATAAACTATATTTAAGTATGCCAAAAGTTAATGAACTTCCATTTGATTCTGACAGAAAACTTATGACGACAGTACATAAAATAGGAGATAAATATAGGATAATAACAAAAGGAGCAGTAGATGTACTTCTAAATAAATGTATAAAAATATATAAAGACGGAGATATAAAGACAATAACAGAGCAGGATAAAAATAATATATTAAAGAAAAATGACAACATGGCTGATAAAGCTCTAAGAGTACTTGCAGTAGCATATTTAGATGTAAATATTATTCCAAAAGAGATAGATACAAAAAATACTGAAAAAGATTTAATTTTTGTAGGATTAGTTGGTATGATAGATCCACCAAGAGAAGGAGTAAAAGAAGCAATAAGAACTTGCAAAAATGCTGGAATAAAAACAGTAATGATAACAGGAGATCATATTGTAACTGCAACAGCTATTGCAAGAGAACTTGGAATACTTCGGATATAATTCTCTTGCAATAACAGGAAAAGAGTTAGATAAAATACCTCAAAATGTACTAGAAAGGGATATTATGAATTATAGTGTGTTTGCAAGAGTATCACCAGAACATAAGGTAAGAATTGTAAAAGCATTTCAAAGTACAGGAAAAGTTGTTGCAATGACAGGAGACCGGAGTAAATGATGCACCTGCACTAAAAAATGCAGATATTGGAATATCTATGGGACTAAATCGGAACTGATGTTGCAAAAAATGCCTCTGATATGATTTTGACAGATGATAATTTTGTAACAATAGTTGAAGCGGTAAAACAGGGAAGAAGTATATATGAAAATATAAGAAAAGCAATACATTTTTTACTTTCTACAAATATTGGAGAAATAGTAACTATATTTTTAGGATTGCTTTTAGGTATAAATACACCGCTTCTTGCGATACAACTTTTATGGATAAATCTAGTCACAGATTCACTTCCTGCAATAGCATTAGGATTAGAGCCAGAAGATAAAGATATAATGAATAAAAAACCAAAGGACAGCAAAAAAGGAGTATTTGCAGATGGTTTATGGTCAAAGATTCTAGTAGAAGGGTTAATGATTGGAACTTTAACATTATTCATATTTAGTATGGCAAATAGACTATATGGAATAGAAGTCGCAAGAACAATGACATTTGTAGGACTAGGACTTATAGAAATGGTACATAGCTTCAATATTAGAAGTGAAGAATCGATATTTAAGATAGGACTATTTAAAAATAAATATTTATGGGGAGCATTTTTGCTAGGCTTCATAATGCAAGTTGGAGTTGTGTTTATACCAAGTGTTGCTAAAATATTTAGTTTAGTTAGCTTAAATGCTACACAATGGTTATATGTTGCACTTATTTCAATAGCTCCAATTATAATAATTGAACTTCAAAAGAAATTAAATGAGATTATATTTGGAAAAACTGTGTATGAATTTAAAGAAGTAAGAAATTAATCAAGTATAGAAGTAAAATTGGATATTCTATTGCAAACTTAATAAAATTATGATAAAATCATTATGTCAATTTTTTAAACCCTGTTTTGCAGGTTTATATAAATTCATCTATAGTAAAAATAATTTTTTAAGGGGGGAAAATAAAAGTGAGGTTTTGGTATTATTGGTTCGTAGGTATAGCTATAACCATTATAACAAGAATCGGAATCAATCGGCTTTCACCTGATTACGAAGACTATGAGTGGCAAAGCAAGGATGCAGAAGAGTTAATGCATATACCTGTAATTATATGCATTTCTCTTGTAGGAGGGATAGCAGTTGCTAAATTCCTTAGTCCTTGCGGTAGTATATGGGCTTATATTTTTGGAATGGCCATTGCAGGAGGTATCACATACGTTGTTGGCTGGTTGATATTGGGGCTATACCACTTCGAAAAAATCTCATCTCAAATTTTCTTTGGAGTTGTTTTTATTATTTCTGTAGTTTGTTGGACTATTCCAATCAATAATTATAATGAAAATATTGAGAAAACTACTGAAATCGTAACAACATCAACAGAGGAAAGGAAACTTTTATATTTCCATGATATACCAGTGCAAAATGTTTCAGGACACATAGAAGGATCCTTTAATTTATTTGCTGGAAGCGTATCCGGAAATGTAAAAACAACAGATGAAGTTCCATATTGGTATATGGATGAAGAAGGTAATTGGGAATATGACAAAGCTCCAGCTACTAGTTCAAAATTGGACATTTCAAGTGAAAATGACAGTCCATATGTAAAAATCACCAGTTATAGTAAGCAAGAAAAAACGACCAACCACAATACTGGAAAAGAAGATATAGAAGTTTTGACAACGTGGAAAGAATACATTTTCTACTTACCTGAAGAAGTTATGCAATATCCAATTAACTAAAACTACACAAAAAAGAAGGGTGCTTTTTTTAAAAGCATCCTTCGCATTATATAATTCTATGTATTTAACATTTTTGTTTTTAAATCATATAAGTCCTTAGATAAATCTACATAGTATTTTTGAGGGTTATTTAATCTCTTAACCTCATCCCAAATTGTACCTAATTCTTTTTTAGAATAATCAGCTATTTCCTTTAAAGTAGGAGATGTATATATTAATTTTCCATTTTCAAAAATCTTTTCTTGTAATTCTCTTACATAATAATTTGTTAAAGTTTTCTTTTTCCAAGTGTTATTTTGGTCAAATATTTGATAGTTATCTTCTGGAACAGTTTCATCTTTTAACATAATTACATCAGCTAATGCAAAATTTGTTTCTTTAGAATAAAATCTACATACCTTTTTAAAACTTGGGTTTGTAATCTTTTCTACATTTTCACTTATTTTAATTTTAGGTATTAGTTTTCCATTTTCTTCCAAAGCAACTAATTTATATACTCCTCCAAATACAGGATCACTTTTAGCTGTAATTAAATTTTCTCCAACTCCAAATGAATCAACAGCTGCATTTTGATTTATTAATGAAGTAATAAGATATTCATCAAGTGAATTTGTAACGCATATTTTGCAATCTTTGTATCCTGCATCGTCTAGCATTTTTCTTACCTTTTTTGAAAGATATGCTAAATCTCCACTATCAAGTCTAACAGCAACAGGTCTAATACCTTTTGGTTTTAAAACTTCATCAAATACTTTTATAGCATTAGGAAGTCCACTCTTTAAAGTGTTATATGTATCAATTAAGAAAGTACAGTTAGCAGGATATAATTCAGCATAAGTTTTAAATGCTTCATATTCATTATCAAAGCTTTGTATCCAGCTATGTGCCATAGTACCAGATGCAGGTACGTCAAATTCTTTTGCAGTTAAAGTACAAGATGTTCCGTACAGCTCCACCGAATTATTGCAGCTCTTGCTCCATATATTGCAGAGCTTACACCGTGTGCTCTTCTTGCACCAAATTCCATTACAGGTCTTCCGCTCAGCTGCTCTTACGATTCTTGAAGTTTTAGTTGCAATTAAACTTTCGTGATTTATAAAGTTAAGCATTGCGGTTTCAAGAAGTTGAGCCTCAACAATAGGAGCTCTTACAGTGATTAATGGTTCATAAGGAAATACAACAGTGCCTTCTGGAATAGCCCAAATATCTCCTGTAAATTTAAAGTTCAATAAATAATTTAGATATTCTTCTGAAAAGATATTTTGATTTCTTAGATATTCAATATCTTCTTCGTCAAATTTTAAGTTTTTTACATAGTCAATAATTCCTTCAAGTCCACAAACTATTGCATATCCACCTTTATCTGGAACCTTCCTAAAAAATATATCGAAATAGGCTATATCATTTCTATTTTTTTCAAAATATCCATTTGACATTGTAAATTCATAAAAATCTGATAAAAGTTCTAATTTTTCTTGCTTCATATTTTTTCATCCTTTCGATTATTATATATTTATATTAAAATCAAATAAAATTAAAAATTGAAAAAATCGTGTTTCAAATAATTGAGCATAGAAATTCTTATATTTGTTTTATGGAAATAGTTCACGTCCGAAGGATCGTGAAAGGGTGCTATAAAACAGATTTAGAATTTCTGCGAAATTATGTAGAACTAAGATTTTTGAAAATTTTTCAATTTTATTTGAAGTATTAATATTTCAACAAAAAATTATCTCTTTCAAAAGTATATGTAGGAATTTTTTCTCTTTTATGTTTTGAAGCTTTGTACATTTTTAAGATTTTCTCTTTTGCTAGACTTTCAGTATTTCCAGTTTCAATCATCTCTGCAATTTGTGAATATTTTACTCCCATTTTTTCTTCATCAGTTTGTCCACCTAGGCCGTCATTTGGGGCTTTGTCAAGTATCTTTGATGGGACACCTAACATCCTTCCTATTTCTAATACTTCTGGAACAGTAAAATTACCAATAGGGTTAAAATCATAACTGCTATCACCCCATTTTGTAGTATATCCGAACCATTGCCTCACAAAGATTTCCAGTACCAATAACTAAATATCCAAGTGTTTGAGCTATCCCATAAAGAGTAGTCATTCTTAATCTTGGCTTAATATTAATTGAAGATTCTCTTATTATAGAAGAAACATCAATTTCTTGCAAAGTGCTATTAAGCTCATTTTCTAGTTCTTTATAAGTATTTGTTAAATCTACATTTATAAATCTAACACCAAAAGTATCTGCAACTAACATTGCATCTTCAAAATCAGAATTTATTGAATTACAAGGCATAGACACAGCTAAGACTCTATCTTTTCCAAGAGCTTTTACAGCCATAGCTATAACACAGGCAGAATCTTTTCCACCACTATTTCCGAACAACAACACCTTTTGCATTTGCTTTTTCTACATAATCTCTTATCCAATCTATTGCATTTTGAGCTTGTTTTTCTAATACATTTTTATCTAACATTAAAATCAGTCCTTTCTCGATATATATTAGCACAAAATAATGTATTTCGCAATATCACCTTTTGGAGTATTGAAAAACATGTCACTTTATGATAAAATACGACACTAGAAGGGATAGTAATAAAATGGAAATATTAGATTTTGACAAAGAAAATGAATATATAGATAAAGTAAATGCTATGAACAAGAATAAAGGCTTAAAATACCATATTTTTACAATGGGATGCATGTTAAATGAAAATGACTCAGAAAAGTTATGTGGTATGATCGAAAAAATGGGATATGAAAAAGTAGATGATCCAAAACAAGCAGGTTTAATAGTATTTAATACTTGCTGTGTAAGAGAAAATGCAGAGGAAAAACTTTTTGGAAAATTAGGAGAGCTTAAAAACTATAAAAATGAAAGCGGTGCAATAATTGCTATCGGTGGTTGTATGATGCAAGAAAAGCATATATTAGACAAACTATACAAAAGCTATCCTTTTGCAGATATAATATTTGGAACACATACAATAAATAGATTCCCAAAAGATTTATACAATGCTATTTTAAATGCAAAAAAGATTACTGATATTGAATATATAGATGGGAATATTTATGAAAAAATGCCAATAAAGAGAGAAGATAAGTTTAGAGCATCAGTTACTATAATGTATGGATGTAATAATTTTTGCACTTATTGTATAGTACCTTATGTAAGAGGTAGAGAAAGAAGCAGAATACCAGAAGATATATTAAAAGAAGTACAAGACCTTGCAAATGAAGGATACAAAGAAATAACTCTACTTGGACAAAATGTAAATTCATACAATGGAGGAAATGGATATAAATTTGCTAATTTACTAAATGATATAGATAAAATAGAAGGAATAGAAAGAATAAGATTTATATCTCCACATCCAAAGGACTTTACAGATGATGTAATAGATGCAATAAAGAATAGTCATAAGATATCTAAAATATTACATCTTCCAATTCAGTCAGGAAGCACAGAAGTTTTAAACAAAATGAATAGAAAATATACTAAGGAACAATATTTAGAGTTAGTTGAAAAAATAAAAAAACAAATACCAAATGTGCTATTTTCAACAGATATTATTGTAGGATTTCCAGGTGAAACAGAGGAAAATTTTGAAGATACATTAGATGTTGTAAGAAAAGTTAAATTTGAACAAGTATTTATGTTTATATATTCAAGAAGAACTCGGAACACCAGCAGATAAAATGGAAAATCAAGTCCCAGAAGATATAAAACATAAAAGATTCGACAGACTAAAAGAGCTTGTAGAAAGTCAAATAGAAGAAAATAACAAAAAATATATAGGAAAAATAGAAAAAGTATTAGTAGAAGGTGGTAGCAAAAATGATGAAACAATGCTTACAGGAAGAACAGATTCCAATAAAGTAGTTGTTTTTGAAGGAGACAAAAACTTAATTGGAACTATGCAAGATATAAAGATTATTTCAGAACATATGTGGTATTTAAAAGGAGAACTTTAAAGGAAAAGGGGACAAATGAAATGAAAGAAAGTCAAGAATTTTCGCCTATGATGAGGCATTATTTAGACACAAAAGAACAATATAAAGACTGTATATTGTTTTATAGATTAGGCGATTTTTATGAAATGTTTTTTGATGATGCACAAACAGCATCAAGAGAACTTGAATTAACATTAACTGGTAAAGACTGCGGACAAGAAGAAAGGGCCCCAATGTGCCGGTATTCCTTACCATGCAGCAAATGTATATATAGCAAAGTTAATTGAAAAAGGATATAAAGTTGCAATTTGTGAACAGTTAGAAGATCCAAAACAAGCCAAAGGTATAGTAAAAAGAGATGTAATAAGAGTTGTAACACCAGGAACTTTAGTAGAAGATAATTTACTAGACGATAAGAAAAATAACTATATAATGTCTATATATAAACAAGGTATATTCTTTGGAATCGCTGTTTGTGATATATCAACAGGTGATTTTTTAGCAACTGAAATAAAAGGAACAAATAACTTTGCAAAGCTTTTAGATGAAGTTGCAAGGTATTACCCTGCTGAAATTGTTACAAATGAAATGATGTATATGTCTAAGGAAGAAATAGGAAAAATAAGAGAAAGAATAGGGTGTTATATCTCAAATTTAGAGGATGATAAATTTAGTATAGACGTAGAAAAATTAGAGGAAAGATATAAGATAACTGACGATAAAGATAACAAAATAGACAATTTAAAAGAAAGAAATTTTGTAATCTCCGCTATAAATGGATTATTAGAGTATATAAAACAAACTCAAAAAATTGAGATGGAACACATAAATAATATAAAAATATATAATATAACAAAATATATGTCATTAGATATATCTGCAAGAAGAAATCTAGAATTATTAGAGAGAATGAGAGACAAAGGGAAAAGAGGAACTCTCCTTTGGGTGCTAGATAAAACTTCAACATCAATGGGTGGAAGAATGATAAGAAGATGGATAAGTGATCCTTTAATAGATGTAAATGATATTAATGAAAGATTAGATGCAGTAAAAGAACTAAAAACTAATATGATGCTTAGAGGAGATATAATAAGCTCTTTGAAAAAGATATTTGATATAGAAAGAATATCTGGAAAAATTGCTTATGGAAATGCAAATGCAAGAGATATGCTTTCATTAAAAGCATCTGTTCAAAAACTTCCAGAGTTAAAAGGAATTCTTTCAAATGTACAAAGTAAAATGCTAAAAGATATATATGACAATTTAGACGAATTAAGAGATGTATATGAATTAATTGAAAAGTCAATTATAGAAGAACCCGGAATAACTATAACAGAAGGAAATATCATAAAAAAAGGATATAATGAAGAAGTAGACAAATTAAAAGAGGCATCTACAAATGGAAAGGTATGGCTTGTAGAGCTTGAAGCAAAAGAGAAGGAAGAAACTGGAATAAAGAATTTAAAAGTAGGTTTTAATAAAGTATTTGGATATTATATAGAAGTTACAAAATCTAATCTAAGTTTAGTACCAGATAGATTTATAAGAAAACAAACTTTGACAAATGGAGAAAGATACATAACAGAGGAACTTAAAAAATTAGAAGATGCTATACTTGGATCTGAGGAGAAGCTAGTTGCATTAGAGTATAAGTTATTTTTAGAGATTAGAGAAAAAATATCAAAAGAAATTCCAAGAATACAAAAAGCAGCAGAGATAGTTGCAACGCTTGATGTACTTTGCTCATTTGCAGAAGTTGCAGAGGATATGAATTATTCTATGCCTATAATTGATAACAGCGGAGAAATTAAGATAGAAGAGGGAAGACATCCAGTTATAGAGAAAATGATGAGTAGCCGGAAGTTTTGTCCCAAATGATACATACATGAATAAAGATACTGATAGATTAGGAATAATTACAGGGCCTAATATGGCAGGAAAATCTACATATATGAGACAAGTTGCATTAATTACTCTAATGGCTCAGATAGGATCTTTTGTTCCAGCTAAATATGCAAAAATCGGAGTTGTAGATAAGATTTTCACAAGAGTTGGAGCATCTGATGATTTGAGTATGGGACAGAGTACTTTTATGGTAGAAATGATGGAAGTTGCAAGTATTTTAAAAGAAGCAACATCAAACAGCTTAGTTATATTAGATGAGATAGGTAGAGGAACATCAACTTATGACGGACTTTCTATTGCTTGGGCTGTTGCAACATATATAGCTGATAAAGAAAAATGCGGAGCAAAAACACTTTTTGCAACACATTACCACGAACTTACAAAACTAGAAGATAAAATAGATGGAGTAAAAAATTATTCTATCGCAGTTAAGGAAAAAGGTGAGGATATTATATTTTTAAGAAAGATAGTAAGTGGTGGAACAGACGAAAGCTATGGTATACATGTTGCAAAACTTGCAGGGGTACCACAAGATGTTTTAAAAAATGCAAAAGAAGTTTTGAAAGGACTTGAAAGGAAAAGCATACTTGGCGAAAAGAATATAGAAAAGGTGAAACAAAAAGAACAAGCAGGACAACTTAGTATGTATAATTACAAACTTGCAGAAATAGCTCACGAATTGGATAAGATTAATGTAAATGAACTTACACCAATAGATGCAATGAATATATTAGTTAAATTAAAAGATGCAGCTTCGTAACGTATAGCAGATATTGACAATTTAGCAAATTTAGTTTACAATAAATAAGAGTAAATTGAATAGTCGCGTATACTTTTGTATATGAGGAAAGTCCGGGCTCCACAGAGCAATGGTGCTGGATAACGTCCAGTGAGGGAGACCTTAAGGAAAGTGCAACAGAAAATAAACGCCAATTTTAGTTGGTAAGTGTGAAAAGGCGAGGTAAGAGCTCACCGCCAGTATGGTGACATATTGGGTCAGTGTAAACCCCACCTGGAGCAACGCAAAATAAGAACATAAGACTGCTCGTCAGTTTCTTAAAACAAGCGGCTAGAGATATATAGTAATATATATTCGAGATAAATGACTATTCACGACAGAACCCGGCTTATAGATTTACTTTTTTTCTATAAATACAAAATTTTAGAGGTTAGAAAATTTTTCTAACCTCTAATTGCATTTTCTATATCCTTTGGAATAGGTGATACAATAACCATTTCTTTTTTAGTAACTGGATGAATAAATTTTATCTTGTATGAGTGCAGAGCTTGCCTAGATATAAGATTAGAAGAACTGCCATATAAAGTATCTCCTAAAATAGGATGATTTATAAATTTAGAGTGCACACGGATTTGATGTGTTCTTCCAGTTTCTAATTTAAAGTGCACAAGACTTAGGTTGTTATTTTCTTTAATAACGTTATATTGAGTTATTGAAGGTTGACCATTTTTATCGATACATCTTTCAATTATGCTATTTTCTTTTCTTGCAATAGGAGCATCTATTGTTCCAGATTTATTTTCAAGTAAACCAACTAGTATTCCGATATACTCTTTTTGAAAGATGCCATTTTTCATTTGAGAAATTAAAGATTCCTGAATATACTCGTTTTTAGCAAAAATAACTATACCAGAAGTGTCTTTATCTAATCTATTTACAATTCTTATTTTCCTTTTTAAATCAATGTTATCAAAATAATATTTTACTCCATTAGAAAGACTTGTTTCAAAATGCCTTAAAGATGGATGCACTGCTATGCCAGAAGGTTTATCTAGTATTAGCATATAATTATCTTCATACAATATATTAAGATCCATTTTTGTACTTACTATATTTGAGTTATCTTCAACAAAGTTTAAGTCTACTCCAATAATGTCACCATATGATAAAACATTATCATATGAGATAGGCTTACCATTTAAATATATATGATTTTCTCTTTTTAGCTTTAAAAATAGACGAGAAGAAATTCTAAATTCTTCTTTTAGAATTTGTTTGATATTATCATATTTAGTTGAAGTTATTTTATATTCTAAATCCATTTAACCTCTCACATATTCTTTAAAGATATTATGTAATAATTATACAATATTTTAGAAGAAAATTCTTTATTTTTATTAAAATTTGTGTTAAAATACAGATAAAATTAATGCGAGTATGCTGGAATTGGCAGACAGGCACGTTTGAGGGGCGTGTGTGGTAATCACGTATGGGTTCAAGTCCCATTACTCGCACCAACATCTACTCGTCAAAGTTTTACAGATGTGAGTTTTTTTATTTATGTAACTTGCTATTAACCCAGTTCTTATAAAGAACTGCTGCTAAGGCAACGTTTAATGCTGATAAATTTTGCATTTGACAAAACAAAAAAATGAATGTATAATAAAGATAGAAAATGAGAGCCACAGAAATGTGTGCTACCATATAAATTATGATAAAACACCACATAGCTCGGCAAAGCATAATGTGGTGCTTTTATTATTTGCTCAAAATTACTACTATTGCAATAATCAAGGCAAATGCTATAATAGTCATTCCTACTAAACCGTAGAAAAGTAAGTATATTATTAACAACATAGCTTGTTCTACCATATAGCACCACCTCCATTCTCACAGCCAAAACTGTGTATGTAAAGTGGTAGCACCCACACTGCTTATTCTCATTTTCTATGTTATATATTGTAACATATATTTCATAAAAAAGCAAACATTTTTTTGTAGAATTTTATATATTTTATTTGAATAATATTTGACATTTCTTAATTATCTATGTATAATAAATATAGGAAATGAATAACCGCAGTGAATGCGGTTACCACTACATAAAAGTATAACAACACATTCGCAATATTGGCATAGTGGAATGTGTTGTTATTTTATTCCTTATTTATTACTGAATTTATATATCTTATGTATAAAATCGTCAATAAGGCTACGTTTATTGCTGATAATACCATTAAGGTATAGATTAAAAATAGTATAAAACTCATAAACACCACCTCACTTTCTGATAACAAAAGTTATCAAGTGTAGTGGCAAC
>CANRFH010000028.1 GCA_947629835.1 uncultured Clostridia bacterium
AGATTAATGCCAGGAGTTCCAATGGTAGGTGTATTTGATACAGCATTCCATCAAACAATGCCAAAAGAAAATTATATTTATCCAATACCTTATGAATACTATGAAAAATATGGAATTCGTAGATATGGATTCCACGGAACATCACATAGATTCGTATCTGAAAGAGCAGCAGAGCTTTTAGGAGGACAAAGAGAAGACTTAAAAATAGTTACTTGCCATCTAGGTCAAGGAGCAAGTTTAGCTGCAATAAAAGGCGGAAAATCATTAGATACAAGTATGGGACTAACACCACTTGCTGGTATCCCAATGGGAACAAGATGTGGAGATATAGATCCTGCAATTGTTAAATATCTAATGGAAAATGAAAATTTAAGCATTGGTGAAGTTGATACAATACTTAACAAAAAATCTGGTGCCTTTGGAATTTCAGGAGTAAGCCCTGATTTTAGAGACATAGAAATAGAAGCAGAAAAAGGAAATGAAAGAGCAAGTCTTGCACTAAATAATTACAATTACTTAGTTGCTCAATATATAGCAAAATACGCAGTAACACTTCAAGGAATAGATGCAATAGTATTTACAGCAGGAATCGGAGAAAATGCAGGAACTACAAGAAAAGGTATTTGTGATAAATTAGCATTTATGGGAGTAAAAATTGATGAAGAAAAGAACAAGACAAGAGGACAAGAAATTGAAATATCAACTCCTGATTCAAAGATAAGAGTATTTGTAATACCTACAAACGAAGAGCTAGTAATTGCAAGAGATACAATGAATTTAGTAAAATAATTATGAAATTATCTTCTTAGGATTAACCCTGAGAAGATAATTTTTAAATAAAAGGAGGGAAAACAATGGCAAAAATTTTACCAGACATATCAAGAACTTTTAATGAATTTCTACTATTACCAAATTTAACTACAGAAAAATGTATTCCAGAAAATGTATCATTAAAAACTCCATTAGTAAAATTTAAAAAAGGAGAAGAACCAAAATACTCTGCAAATATTCCAATGGTTTCAGCAATTATGCAATCTGTTTCTGGAGAGAAGATGGGAGTTGCATTAGCACGTGAAGGTGGACTTAGCTTTATCTATGGAGCACAGTCTATAAAAGATCAAGCAGAGATGGTTTATAGAGTAAAAAAGCATAAAGCAGGCTTTGTAATAAGTGATTCAAATGTAAAAAGTGGAACTACTTTAAAAGAAGTAATGGCACTATCTAAACAAACTGGACATTCAACAGTAATTGTAACAGATGATGGAACAGCAAATGGAAAATTTTTAGGAATTGTAACAGATAAAGATTATAGACCATCAAAAGATGATTTAAATGCACCAATAGATAACTATATGACAAAAGCAGAAGACACAATTTCTGCTAAAAAAGGTATAACATTATCAGAAGCAAATGATATTATATGGAACAATAAAATAAATTGTTTACCTATACTTACAGAAGAAGGAAATTTAAAATATTTGGTATTTAGAAAAGATTATGAAGAAAGAAAAAATAATCCAAATTCTCTATTAGACGAAAATAAAAGATACATTGTTGGAGCAGGAATCAATACTAGAGATTATGAAGAAAGAATACCAGCTCTTGTAGATGCCGGAGTAGATATTTTGTGCATAGATTCTTCTGATGGATATTCTGTATGGCAAAAAAATACAATAGAATTTGTTAGAAAGAAATATGGAGAAGATGTAAAAATTGGTGCAGGAAATGTTGTGGATAGAGAAGGATTTAGATATCTAGCAGACGCTGGTGCAGACTTTGTAAAAGTCGGTGTAGGCGGAGGATCTATATGTATAACTAGAGAAACAAAGGGAATAGGAAGAGGACAAGCCAGCAGCTTAATAGATGTAGTCCAAGAAAGAAATAAGTATTTTGAAGAAACAGGAATATATATACCAATATGCTCTGACGGAGGAATCGTTCATGACCATCATATTACTATTGCATTGGCATTAGGAGCAGATTTCGTAATGATGGGAAGATATTTTGCAAGGTTTGATGAAAGCCCAACAAAAGTGTTAAAGATAGGAAATAACTATGTAAAAGAATATTGGGGAGAAGGTTCTAATCGTGCTAAAAATTGGCAGAGATATGATTTAGGCGGAGATAAAGAAAAACTATCTTTTGAAGAAGGAGTAGATTCATATATTCCTTATGCAGGACCTCTAAAAGATACATTAGAAGTAACTGTTCTAAAAATAAAATCAACTATGTGTAATTGTGGAGCAACAACTATTGGGGAGTTACATAAAAAAGCTAGATTAACATTAGTTTCAGATGTAAGTATTTCAGAAGGAAAAGCACATGATGTAATTTTAAAGGAAATTGACAATTCATACAAAAATTAAGTATATATAATGTAAATTACTTCTAATAATATTTATTTGCAAAGAGACGCGTCTCAGCGACTAACCGGAGCGTAAGCGAAGGGCGAAATTTTGCAGCCCACATTAGTAAAATATGCAATTAGTGGGCTGCAAACGACAAGTCTCTTGAAAAATAAATATTATTAGATATTCCATACTAGCTTTACATAATTGACATACCCGTAAAAATCTGATATAATCATTATGTTTACAAGCACATTGACATTTATTTTCCTAACAAATTATAGAAAGGGTGAAAAAAGTGGCAAAGGTCAGCAAAAAAAGAACCGTAAAAGATTTCTCTCGGAAAGAAATTCACGGCATAGCTATGGTATATTCTGACGGATTGTACACCTATCACGACTTCTGTGCTCAGTATAACGCATCACAGAACACATTTTACTCTATCTTATCTAGGGCAGTTGTGGAATGGATCGTTCCTGATGATGCGGCAGATCGGATCAGGCATGTTAGTGCTGCTAACTCTGTTTTGAAGGTTGAAGTGCTTTCAAAAAATGGAGAAAAGGCATCAAATGCCGGACAGCGGGGACTTCGAGCCTGGGATAAACGCTTCATAAAAAGGGAGCATTTTCAGTTTTCCAAGGCAGAAGCAAAGAAGATCGCAGAAGACTATGCCAAAAGTCCACTTCCCAAGTATGACTTTGCAAGGGAAAACTACATGCCTGCGCGGTTGCTCTCTCAAACACTTAAAAGAGCAATCATATTCAACTGGGTTCCAGACAGCTTAGTTGACGACCTTGAAAATAAAGCTTTGCTTTATAACGACAAAGAGGAAGTCACTCAGTTTTTTGGCTCCATGAGGAGAGTAAGAGAGGAAAATAAACGTCAAAAAAGGAAGTGAATATTCACTTCCTTTTTCTATGTATTATTCCCATTCAATTGTAGCAGGTGGCTTAGACGTTATATCATATACAATTCTATTTATATTTGTTATTTCATTTACAATTCTTGTAGAAACGTTTTCTAAAACATCATAAGGAATTTTTGCAAAGTTAGCAGTCATAAAGTCAGATGTTTCAACAGCTCTTAAAGCTAGGGTATAATCATAAGTTCTATCATCTCCCATAACACCTACTGACCTTAAATTTGTTAAAACTGCAAAATATTGATTTAAAACTCTATCTAGTCTTGCTTTTGCAATTTCATCTCTAAATATGTAATCAGCTTCTTTTAAAATCTCTAATTTTTCTTCCGTGATATCTCCAATGATTCTTATAGCAAGTCCTGGACCTGGGAAAGGCTGCCTATATACCAAATTTTCAGGAATTCCAAGTTCTAAACCTGTTTTTCTAACTTCATCTTTAAAAAGATTTCTTAAAGGCTCAACAATTTCCTTAAAATCTACATAATCAGGAAGTCCTCCTACATTGTGATGACTTTTTATAGTTTGTCCTTTTCCAACACCACTTTCGATTACATCAGGATAAATAGTTCCTTGTACTAGAAAGTCAACTTTACCAATTTTTTTAGCTTCTTCTTCAAAAGTTCTTATGAATTCTTCTCCAATTATTTTTCTCTTACTTTCAGGATCAGTAACCCCTGCAAGTTTAGATAAAAATTTATCTTTTGCATTTACTCTTATAAGATTTATATCAAATTGTTCTTTGAATACTTTTTCAACTTCGTCACCTTCATTTTTTCTAAGTAATCCATGGTCAACAAATATACAAGTTAAATTTTTACCGATGGCTTTATTTAATAAAACAGCAGCAACAGAAGAATCAACACCTCCTGATAAAGCACAAAGGGCTTTTTTATCTCTAATTTTTTCTTTTAAACTTTGGACAGTTTCTTCTACAAAAGAGCTCATATTCCAGTCGCCTTTGCAATTACATATATTATATAAAAAGTTATGAATTATTTTAATTCCATTTTTTGTGTGATTAACTTCTGGATGGAATTGGATACCATAAATTTTTTTATTTTCATTAGACATTGCAGATATAGGACAATCGTCTGTATAACCAATTTTTCTAAACCCATCTGGCAATTTAGAAACATAATCATTATGAGTCATTAGACAGTCATTTGTATTTTCAAATCCATCAAAAAGAGGAGAAGAGTCATCTAAATTTACAGATTTTATACAATATTCTCTTCTACTAGCTTTTTCAACATTTCCACCTAACATATAGCTTATAAGTTGCATACCATAGCAAATACCCAAAATAGGTATTCCTAAATTAAATATCTCTTTATTTACTGTTGGTGCATCTTTTTCATAAACACTTGCAGGTCCACCTGTAAAAATAATTCCCTTTGGTGCAATTTCTTTTATTTTATCTATACTTATATCAAATGGGACTATCTCAGAATATACATTGCATTCCCTAACACGTCTTGCAATTAATTGGTTGAATTGCCCATAAAAATCTAATATAAGTATTTTTTCATTATCTTCCATTATTAAACCTCCATATGCATTTATTTTATATCAATAATTATTAATTGTAAAGATTATTTTTAATTGGTTATATAGTACATAATTTTTATTCTTTATAGTTACAAATTTTACATAATTTCATAAAATATATGGAGGAATAGTTAGGGGAGGTAATTTCTTGGATATTAAAGGAAAAAAGATAACTTTTGGATTAACAAGTTCTTTTTATACATTTGCAAACACAATAATTGAAATTAGAAAAATTATATTAGGAGGAGGGGAAGTTGTTCCAGTTATGTCTGAGCGGTGCATATACAACAGATACTAAATATGGAAAAGCCTCAGACTTTATTGCAAGGATAGAAGAAATTACAAAAAGAAGAGTTATTTATAAAATGTCAGAAGCGGAAGAAATAGATTCTGATATTGTTGTTATAGCACCCTGTTCACGGAAATAGTATAGCAAAACTTGCATCTTCTATTTATGATACATCGGTTCTTATAGCAGTTAAATCACATCTAAGAGATAACAAGCCTGTACTTTTAGGAATAAGTGCAAAAGACGGACTTAGTTCAAATGCAGAAAATATTGGAAAGTTGTTAAATACGAAAAATATATTTTTTGTCCCATTCATTCAAGATAATCCTATAACTAAACCAAATTCTTTGTCATTTTCTCCAAGATATATTATAAAGTCTATAGAAAAATCTCTCGAACATGAGCAAATTCAACCTCTTTTATTATAAGAAACATAAGTGCAAACATTTTTTTGTAAAATTTTTCAAAAAAGTATTGACAACAAATTTTTGTTCGTGTATAATAAAGACAAATAGACAAATAAACGTTTGCATAAAAAAAGGAGAGATAATTATGATAGTAAAAAACAGAAAAAAATTTGTAAGAGCAATACTTTTAATAGTAGGAGTTATAGTATTTATTAATTTATTGATAGCAGATAAATCTTATTCACATCAAGAAATAAAATATAAAACACTTTCAGTTCTTTCTGGTGATACATTATGGGATATAGCAGAAGAAGAACAAGAAACTAATACATATTATGAAGGAAAAGATATAAGAGATATTATACAAAATATAAAAAGTACAAATAATTTAGAGAGTTCTAGTTTAAAGGCTGGACAAACTTTGGAAATACCTACATATTAAAATCAATTTCATAAAATAATCAAAGCTTTACTTGTTATGTAAATTATGATATAATATAATTACATTAGAGCTAATAGGCTCTAGAACGTCAAAGAAAATTTATAGGAGGTAAAGACAAATGTATGCTCTGCTTCTTGACGTTGTCAAAAAGGATGCCGAGGGGGAAATGGAAGATGTGGAAACTCTCCCTGCGGTAATTCGGGGAAACTACATCTATGTACGACTCAGCAAAGGAATCTTCTTTATCAAGAAGGTTCTGACAGAGCGTGACTGTCACAGTGGTCCTATCACCATCAATGGTATTCCATTGAAAACTAGGATCACCAGTGTGACTCCGGGATTCAATGCATTCCATCCGGTCTCCGATGAACGGGAAGGTATGAAAGAAATCGGTCAGGCCTTCAAAGAAGCTTTCGGATGAAAGCAAATCCCTCTCTGCACTTTTTGCAGAGGGGGATTTATTGTATAAGGATTAAATTTTATTATTAATTCTCGCCTGATAGTGGATTTCTTGATACAGCATCTTGTACTTGCTTATTAGAAACATGTGTATAGATTTCAGTTGTAGAGATACTTTCATGCCCTAAAAGCTCTTGCAAGGCTCTAATATCTACATCTCCATATTGATACATTAATGTTGCAGCAGTGTGTCTTAACTTATGGACGGAATACTTATTTATATCCAGACCAGCTCTTTTTAGTTCTTTTTCTACTATATATTGAACAGTTCTACGGCTTATTCTTTCTAGTCTTTCACTTAAAAATAGAGCATCTCTATCTTCATATTTTATTCTATCATGTGGTCTAACTTCTAGATATTCATTGATAGCTTTCATACAAGCCTTATTTAAATAAATTGTACGTTCTTTATTTCCTTTTCCAATAACTGTCATTTTACATTCATCAAATTGTATATCTTTTATATTAATTCCAACAAGTTCAGATAAACGCATACCACAGTTTAAAAACAAAGTTATAATCGCAAAGTCTCTTTTGCTATTTCTATTGCTTTCATCAGCAGTTACTTGTAGTAATTTTTGACTGTCTTCTAAGGTTAAATATTTAGGTTGCCTTTTATCTAGTTTAGGAGTCTCCAAATTTTGAGCAGGATTAATTTCTAACACCTTTTCTTTTTGACACATATAGTTAAAAAATATTCTAATTGTTGATACTTTTCTTGCAATTGTAGCAGGTTTACTATTAAATGTACTTTTTAAGTAATATAAATATGAATGAATATCTTCTAATGTAATTTTTTTCAAAAAGTTTACATCTAATGAATGAATATCAATATCCTTTATATTTTCATTTGAAGATACTCCTAAATGATTAGACATAAATTTGAAAAAGTTAGATAAATCATAATTATATTCTTTTACACTATTTTGTGATTTATTTAATATTACAGTAGAATATTGAAGAAAAGAATTTAAAAAATCAGGATTTTCTTTAGCTTCTAGCATATTTGCCTCCTAAATATTACATATATATTTTGCAATCTAATTATATCAAAAAAATATATAATAATAAAGTGAAATAGATTTTTTTTATCAAAATATTGAAAAATTAATGAAATATTTTTCTTGCATATTTTTATTATATATGTTAATATATATATAGTATTTTTGATAGGGGTATAGTGTCAATGGTTAGCACGATGGTCTCCAAAACCACAAGTCTGGGTTCGAGTCCTAGTACCCCTGCCATAAGATTAAAAAAGAGGTAGAAAATTAAAAAAATTTCTACCTCTTTTTTATTATATTTCATTTCAAATATAATTCTAATTTCTATTGCAAAATTTAGTAAAATAAATTATAATACACTTAGGAAAAATTTACCTATAAATAAGTACAAAATATATAAAGCAAATGAAATAAAAGCAAATTTTGATTATTAAATTTTTAGAAAGGAAAATCAAAATATGAATTTAGATAAAAAAATTGCAACAAGGGCTAGCTATGGAGAAGCATTATGTGCTTTGGGAGAAAAAAATCAAAAAATAGTAGTTTTGGATGCTGATTTATCAGAAGCTACAAAAACTAGTGTATTTGCAAAAAAGTTTCCAAATAGATTTTTTGATATGGGAATATCTGAGCAAGATATGATGTCAACAGCATCAGGACTTGCATCAAGTGGACAAATTCCTTATGCAAGTACTTTTGCGGTATTTGCAGCTGGAAGAGCTTATGACCAAATAAGGAATAGCATTTGTTATCCAAAAGCAAATGTAAAAATATGCGCAACTCACGCAGGAGTGACAGTCGGAGAAGATGGAGCAACACATCAGATGTTAGAAGATATATCTCTAATGAGAGGACTTCCTAATATGTGTGTTATGTGTACATCAGATGATGTGGAGACTCGCTGGGCAGTTGAAGAAATATCTAAAATAAACGGACCTGTGTATTTAAGACTTTGCAGATTAGCATCACCTGTAATTTATGAAGAAGGTCAAAAATTTGAGATAGGTAAAGGTGTGCAGATAGGAGAAGGCACAGATGCAACAGTTATTGCAACAGGAGTTGTTGTGCAAGAAGCAATAAAAGCAAAAGAAGAATTAGAAAAACAAGGTATAAACATTAGAGTTATAGATATGCATACAATAAAACCAATAGATAAAGATTTAATAATAAAATGTGCAAAAGAAACTAAAAAGATAATAACTGTGGAAGATCATAGTATTATCGGAGGACTTGGAAGTGCAGTATGTGAAGTACTTTCAGAAAATTATCCAAAAGAAGTAATAAGAATTGGAGTAAATGATACATTTGGTAAGTCAGGAAAAGCTGAGGAGCTTCTTGAATATTTTGGACTTACTTCAAAAAATATTATCGAAAAAATAAAAGAGTAGTATAGGAGGAAAAAAATAGAAATGCTTGGCTTTTTTAAATGGTTCAAACCAGGAACTAGAATGAAAAGATGGTTATTTGTAATACTTCGGAGGAATTATTTTGCTATGCTTTGGAATAGCAACAATAATAGATATGAAGGAATTATCAATACTTGAAATATTAGGAACAGTTATAATATCAATTATAGGATTTGTATTAGTTATAATTGGTATAATATATAGTCAAAAAAGGGTATTAGAGTTACTAGTTGAGGAAACTGACGACAGAATTTCAGAAGATAACAAAGACATAAATGTAAAATCTTTAATATTCAATAAAACAATATATAAAGAAGGACCAAGAATTGTTGTAATAGGTGGTGGCTCAGGATTAAATGCAGTATTAAAAGGTCTAAAGGGTTATACAAACAATATTACAGCAATAGTTGCAATGTCAGAGTATGGAAATAATAGTACAAGTAGTCTTGCAATAGAAGATATTAAACAAAGTATAATATCACTTGCAGATAACGAAGAAGAAATGTCAAAGATACTTAATTTAAAGATTCAAGACGATACAAACTTCACAGATGTATTTATAGCATCAATGAGGGAAATTAATGATGAAAAATCTAAATTTATAGAAAATATTTCAGAAGTATTAAAAATTACAGGAAAAATACTTCCTGTTACATTAGACAAAATGAATATATGTGCTGAACTAGATGACCGGAACTTTGATAGAAGAAAAGAATAAAATAGCAGATACATCTATGGAAAAAATATCAAAAATAAACAGAGTATTTATTGCACCATCAAATGCAAGACCTGCACCAGGTGTACTAGAAGCTATACAAGAAGCAGAAGCAATAGTAATTGCACCAGGAAATTTATTTACAGAGGTTATACCAAATCTATTAATTAAAAATATATCTAGAACTATAAAAGAAAGTAGAGCAATAAAAATTTACATAGGAAATATAATGACAAAACCAGGAGAGACAGACGATTTTACCTTATCAGATCATATAAAAGCTATATATGAACATGCAAATAATAAAATAATAGATTATTGCATATATGATACAGGAGAAGTAGTTCCGGAGTTTGTAAGAAAATATAACAAAGATGGAGCAGACCTTGTAGAACAAGATTTACAAGCTTGTAGAGATTTAGGAATAAAACTTATACCAAAGAATTTCTCATATATAGAAAATGATATGGTAAGACATAACCCAGAAAGCGTAGGAGATAGCATAATAGAACTTGTATGTGAGGATTTGAAGTTTAGAGATCTACAAAACAATCCCCAATATGTAAGAATGAATGCAAAACTTAAAACAAATAATGAAAAGAGAAAAGAAGAAGAAAAAGTAAAAAATAAAGAAAAAAGAGCACAAAATAAAGTTAATAAAAAAGCAAGAAGGATGGATAACAGGAAAAAGAGTAAGTTTAGTTCAAAGTATAATGAAAGAATAAAATCTATCAAGACTAGTGAGGAAAAAAGACAAGAAAAAATAAGAAAAATCGAAGAAGAATAAATAATTGGAGGAACATATGAAAAAAATAGGTAAAAAGGAACTAAGTTTAGAAGAAGGATTAAAGCAAGAATGGCTTATAACTAATGGAATAGGTGGATATGCATCATCAACAGTAATTGGTTGCAACACAAGAAAATATCATGGACTTCTTGTTGCACCTTTTGCAGCACCTGGAAGAAGAAAAGTTATACTTTCTAAAGTAGATGAAAGTTTAGAAATAGATGGAATAAGATATAATCTATATACAAATATATCTAATAACTATATATCTGATGGATATAAATTGCAGGAAAGTTTCGAAAAAGATACTATTCCAATATTTACTTATAAAATAAAAGATGTTGAAATTAAAAAGATAATTTGTATGGATTATGGCAAAAACACAGTTGGAATATTATATAGAATAAAAAATGGTGGAAATCAAGCAAAACTTACACTAGCACCTATAATGAATAATAGAGACTTTCACCAAATGAGTACAAATCATAATTTTAAATTAAAACAAACTATAAAGAATCAAAAAGTTACAATTATAATTGATGAAGATAGCCAAAATCCTGTATATATGAATTTAAGTGAAGGTACATATATAGAGCATAAAAATGATACGTTTAATAATATGTATTATTTAGAAGAAGAAAAAAGAGGTTTCTATCCAGAAGAAAATCTTGCAGTTGTTGGTAGATATGAAGTAGAAATTGGAGAAAATGAAGAAAAAGAAATATCTTTTGTATGTTCTTTGGAAAATAATATAGAAGAATTAGATGTAAAAACTTTAATCAACAATGAGATTGTTAGAATAAAAGCACTGATGCTATCTTCAGGACTATATGAGGTAGATAGAGAACAGGAATATAGTGAAAAATACAAAGAGTTAATTAGAGATTATATAACAGCAACAGACAATTTTGTTGTATATAGACCTTCATTTAGATTACATACTTTAATTGCTGGATATCCTTGGTTTTTGGACTGGGGAAGAGACTCGTTAATTTCATTTGAGGGATTACTTTTGATTCCAAAAAGATATGAAATAGCAAGAGAAGTTTTACTTACATTAGTTAGAGATATAAAATTTGGGCTTGTGCCAAACCGGATATTCTGGTTTCGATTCAAGACCACTATACAATAGTGCAGATGCTTCATTACTTTTATTCGAGGCTGTATATAAATATTTTCAATATACGAATGACATACTTTTTGTAAAAGGTATATATACAAGGTTAAAATCAATCATAAAATCTTATGCAGAGGGAATTGATTTAGACGATAATAATATATATTTAGATGATGATAATCTAATCGTTTCAGGAACACCAAATACACAAAATACTTGGATGGATGCAAAATATGGAGATTATGCATTTACTCCAAGAAATGGTAAAGCAGTTGAAATAAACGCACTTTGGTATAATGCATTAAAGATTATGCAAGAATTGTCTATGCAGTGCGAAGATAAAGAAGAAGCAAATACATATAAAGAAATGGCAGAAGATACTAAAATATCATTTAACAATAAATTCTATAATAAAAGAAGAAAATGTTTATATGATGTTATAGGCGATGGAAAAATCAGACCAAATCAATTATTTGCTTTATCTTTAAGCTACAATGTAATAGAACCAGACAGTGAGATAGCATATAATATGATAAATGTAGTTGAAAAGAAATTACTTACAGATTATGGACTTAGAACACTTGCAAAAGGCGAAACTGGATATACAGAAATTTATGAAGGAGATGCCTTCAAAAGAGATGCAAGTTACCATCAAGGACCAGTATGGCCTTGGTTACTTGGCTTGTATTATAATTCATTAAAAAATATGATTGAAGTAGAAAAGAATAAAACAAAAAAACAAGAGCTTACTAAAAAATTAGAAAAATTGTGTAAAGATACAGAAAAGACATTTACAAAAGCTATGTATAATGATGGTGTAGTTGGAAGTATAGGAGAAATTTATGATACAAAGGCTCCATTTTCATCAAAAGGAACTCCAGCTCAAGCTTGGAGTGTAGCAGAAATCTTTCGTATTATTTTACAAAAATAATATAAGAAAAGGAAATATACTATGAGAATTTTAGGAATAGATCCAGGGTATGGAATAACTGGATATAGCATAATAGATTATATAGGAAATAGATTTAAATTAATTGCAAGTGGAGCAATAAAAACACCTGCAAATATGTCTTTTCCACTTAGATTGTCAGAAATATTTACAGATTTAAATACCATAATAGATAAATATGAACCTGATGCAATTTCTGTGGAGGAACTTTTCTTTAACAATAACACAAAAACTGCAATAAATGTTGCACAAGCAAGAGGGGTAATATTGGTTGTGGGATGTCAAAAAGGAATACCAACTTATGAATATACACCTCTGCAAGTAAAACAAGCAGTTGTTGGATATGGAAGAGCAGATAAGATGCAAGTTCAAAAGATGGTTAAAACAATTTTAAATGTTGAAACATTGCCAAAATTGGACGACATAACAGATAGTATGGCAATAGCGATATGTCATGCCCATTCAGCAAAATTTGCAGAAAAGCTATAAGCTTAGGAAAGGTAAAAATGAAGCAAGAAGAATTAGAAAAAGAATTAAACGAAAAAAAATTAAATAGTATATATCTTCTATATGGAGAAGAAACATTTCTTTTAGAAACTGCTCTAAAAAAGATAAAGAAACTTTTTGGCGAAACTCTTATACGGAATAAATTATATTGAAATAGACGAAGAAAGTTTAGATAGCTTGTTACAAGAAATAGAGATGCCTTGTTTTGGATACTCTAAAAAGATGATTATTGTAAAAAATTCTGGATTATTTAAAAAAGAGACAAAGAAGAAGACAAGCCGGAATAAAAGAGATAAGAGATAATTTAGAAAAATACTTAAAAGAAAATGCTGAATATGTTAAAGAAAGTTTAGTTATTGTATTTATAGAAGATACAATAGAAAAGCTAAATATAACTAAATTAATAGAAAATTTAGGTGGAGTTATATGCGAATTTGCAGAGCAAAATCCTATTATATTAGAAAAAAGATTGACTGCTATATGTAATGCATATAAAGTAAATGCAGAAAATCGGTGCGATTAGATATCTAATAGAGATATCTGGCACAAGTATGCAAATTTTGATTAATGAGATAAGAAAACTCATAGAATATGCACGGTGAGAATCGGAACAATTACAAAAAATGCAGTAGATTTACTTGCAATAAGAAGTTTAGATAGTAATATATTTGATTTAACAGATAACCTAGGCAAGAAAAATATACAAAAATCATTAGATATTTTAAATGATTTGCTTTATCAAAAAGAACCAATACAAAAGATATTAATAACGTTATATAATCATTTTAAAAAGTTATATATTATAAAACTTGCAGAGAGATATAAAAAAGATGTAGCAATTGCTTTAAATTTAAAGCCTAATCAAACATTTTTGATTAATAAATATAAGACTCAATCAAGGTATTTTAGTGAAGAAGAAATAAGAAATATTATAGACGAAATGATAAATTTAGATTCAAGTTACAAAGTAGGACTTATTGATGTAAATATTGGGTTAGAGGCAATTTTATGTAGATATTGTAGTTAAAAATATACTTAAAGGTCCGCCAAATCTCGTCGCAGTTTTATATTTATTATAAATTGAACCCACGATGGATACGCCTACGAAGTAATTCGGGGGACTTCAATTTATTCTAAATATAAAACTACTGCGTTTGGCTACTTTAGATTAATAATTGTATAAAAAACCTCCTTTTTCAAATAATAAGAATTAGGAGGATTTTTTATGTATAATTTTAGAACTGATTTAGCATTAGAAAGACAAGAGTTATTAAATAAATTAAAGAGAGAGCGGAGAAGA
>CANRFH010000029.1 GCA_947629835.1 uncultured Clostridia bacterium
CCCCAACTTCCACTTCCTATTATACATATATTTTTCATATTTTATCCTTTCTTAAAGCTGATTTTGTTTTCTGTTCCTGTTAATATTCTTTTTATATTTGATCTATGATTAAATAATACAAATAGTGCTAATAATATACTAAATACTATATAGTTTCCATCTATTATAAAGTATTCCTTACCTACTTGAAATAGTACAAGTATTGGAAAAAGAATTGCCGCAGTGCATGAACCTGCTGAAACCATTTTTGTTGCAGCAATTATAATTAATGCAAATACTAAGCAAAGAAGTCCTATCTGCCAGTTTATACAAATTAATACTCCAAGTGCTGTTGCAACTCCTTTACCACCTCTAAATTCAAAGAATATTGGAAATGTATGTCCAATAACTACGCATAGAGCTGCTATTTGTACGAGATAAGCTCCATCTACATCCTTTGCTATTTTGCTAATTATATATGCAATAAATATAGAAACTAGTCCTTTTAATATATCACATATTAGAGTAATTGCAGCAGCTTTTTTTCCTACATTTCTTAGCATATTTGTTGTTCCTGCATTCCCGCTTCCTTTATCTCTTATGTCATATCCTGCAAATTTTCTACTTAAAATTACTGAAAAATTAACACTTCCTATTGCATAAGCTATTATTGCCATAACTATGTATGCTGCCATAAAATCAACTCCCATCTTTAATAGTTTTTTATTCTTCTTCTTGTTTTTCTCTAATTATAATTCTTATTGGCGTTCCTATCATTCCAAATTCTTTTCTAATATGATTTACAAGATACCTTTCATAAGAAAAATGGAATATATCTTTGTTGTTTACAAATATTATAAATGTCGGTGGCTTGGTACTTGCTTGTGTAACATATAATATTTTAAGCACTCTTCCTTTGTCAGTTGGTGGTTGAGTTATTGCTATTGCCTCATTTATAACTTGATTTAACATTCCTGTTGAAATTCTCATATTATTAAATTTGAAAACTTCATTAATCATACCAAAAAGTTTATTTACTCTTTGACCTGTTTTAGCTGATATAAATATAATTGGTGCATAGTTTAAATATGCTAATTTTTGATAAATATCTTTTTTGAATTTTTCTATTGTATAATTATCTTTTTCAACTTCGTCCCATTTATTTACAACTATAATTATTCCTTTTCCTGCTTCATGTGCTTCTCCTGCAATTTTCGTATCTTGGTCAGTTACACCTTCTTTTGCATCTATCATCATTAAGCACACATCTGCTCTTTCTATTGCAAACATTGTCCTAATTATACTGTATCTTTCTATGTCGTCTTTTATCTTATTTTTTCTTCTAAGCCCTGCTGTATCTATGAATATATATTTTCCTTCTTCATTTTCATAATATGAATCAGTTGCATCTCTTGTAGTTCCAGGAACATCACTTACAATTACTCTATTTGTTCCAAGTATTTTATTTATCAATGAAGATTTACCGTGCGTTTGGTTTTCCAATTATTGCAACTTTTATTATACCTTCTTCATCATCATTTTCTGTCTCTTCTGGAAAAGATTTATATACTTCGTCTAATACATCTCCTATACCTGTTGCATTTACTGAAGAAACTCCAAAAGGATCTCCGAAGTCCTAAGTTATAGAACTCATATATGTCACTTGTTTGTTCAAAATTATCTGATTTATTGCAAACCAAAACGATAGGTTTTTTTGATTTTTTAAGGATTAAAGCAATTTCTTTATCTGTCTCTGTTATTCCTGCCTTTATGTCTGTGAGAAATATTATTACATCAGCTATATTAATTGCAATTTCTACTTGTTCTCTCATACTAGTTATAATTAAGTCATCTGATTTTGGTTCTAGTCCTGCTGTATCTACTAATGTGAATTTTCTTCCTCTCCATTCTGCTTCTCCATATACTCTATCTCTTGTAACTCCTGGTTTATCTCCAACTATTGATACTCTTTCTCCAATTATATAATTAAAAAATGTTGATTTTCCAACATTTGGCCTTCCTACAATTGCGACTATTGGCTTTGCCATTTTATTTCTCACTTCCTTTCTAATTTAAATTTTATCTAATATGTTATTTTTCCATCTAACAAATCGTCTTTTTCTACCCAGTCTTTTACATCTATTCTTCTATATCCATTTTTTTCTTTTATTATTACTTCTTTTATTCCAGCATTTATTATCATCTTTTTGCAAAGCTGACAAGAATCTGCTTCTTCTTCGTATTCTCCTGTATCTTTTCTTATCCCTACTAGATAAAGTTTAGAATCTATCATATCTCTTCTTGATGCACTAATTATTGCATTTTGTTCTGCGTGTACAGATCTACACGCATCATATCCTCCGGTGTCTCATATCTGGTAAAATCTTTTTCTTAGTACAATATCCTAAATCTATACAATTTTTTCTTCCCCTTGGTGCCCCTGTATATCCTGTCGCAATGATCTCATCATTTTTTACTATTATACATCCATAATTTTTTCTAAGGCATGTCCCTCTTCCTGCTACTGCTTCTGCAATGGACAAATAATATTCGTTTTTTTCTACTCTTTTATTCTCCATTTATTTTCCCTGCCTTTCGCGAATCTATTATATCATATATGGTTTTTTTTAACAACATTTAATTTTACAAAAGCACCCAATCTTTTGATTGAGTGCTTTGTTTCTTAATCTTCTTGTTTTTTAAACATTGATTTTGGAACACCACATAATGGGCATACCCAAGTATCTGGTAAATCTTCGAATTTTACACCTTCTACTTCTTCATCATAAACATGACCACAAACCGTACATACGTATTTCATAGTAGTCCTCCTTTATTTAGATAATTATATTATACTATATTAATAATTTTCTGCTTTTATTTCAAAATATGCTTGTGGGTGATTACATACTGGGCAAACTTCTGGAGCTGATTTTCCAATTACGATATGTCCACAGTTTCTGCATTTCCAGATTCTATCACCATCTTTTGAGAATACTAAACCATTTTCTACATTCTCTAATAGTTTTAGATATCTTTCTTCATGTTCTTTTTCAATTTTTCCAACAGCATCAAACAAATATGCTATTTTTTCGAATCCTTCTTCTCTTGCTTCTTTTGCCATTCTGTCATACATATCTGTCCATTCAAAATTTTCTCCATTAGCTGCTGCTTTTAAATTTTCAACAGTTGAAGGTACTTCTCCTCCATTTAATAATTTGAACCATAATTTTGCATGTTCTTTTTCGTTAGCTGCTGTTTCTTCAAATATTGCTGCTATTTGCTCATATCCTTCTTTTTTAGCTTTGCTTGCAAAGTATGTATATTTATTTCTTGCTTGTGATTCTCCTGCAAAAGCGTCCATTAAATTTTTCTCTGTTTTTGATCCTTTTAATTCCATAATAACCTCCTAGTTAGAGCATTATTTGCTCTTATTAATTTTTTATTATTTCCATTAATTTTATATCATATTTTTAACATAAACGCAAGTACTATTTGCTGTCAATTTTATTAAATTAATAGAATATTTCAATATATCTTAGTGCTTATAATGGTTTTATTTGCAGTATTTACATAATTATGGTATAATATTATTAGAGCTTTTTAAGCTATTTTTGAAAGGAGGTTTAAGAAATGACAGTCGGTTCTATTGCATCTGTAAAGCGTGCACTCGAAGAATCTAGCTATAAGGGCCTTTTTTGTATCAGGATAAAGAAGTCTTATGAAATCCCTGCAAAAACTACTCATGCTTGGATTCGGAAAGAGCATCTCCGCAATGTCCTGATTTGTTCAGGACTCTTGGATATGAATGACCTTATTGGACATTCTATTCTGTTCGACGAAGAATCTAGGCACATTCGCATTTATTTTGACAACAAATGTGCAGTTGAAATCGAATGCGAGGATATGTCATAATTCATCCTTAAACCTAATACACCTATCTACAAAATAGATAGGTGTAATTTTGTTCTGAAAGTATTTTATTTGATATCAGTATGGTTTTCTTTTCCTTTATCCAGTCTCTTTTTATGTAGTTTACTAGAATCCAAATATTTATAATTTAATGCATTTTCTTTACTAATAACTGATTTTCCCAATTCTTTTTCTAAATCGTTACGTGTATTTTTTGCTATTCTTCCACCACGTTTTGCAATTTCTCGATTTTCTTTTAATCCATAAGGTTTATGTTCTTTCACAAGTTCTCTCGTTGCAATTTCTCCTAAATCTGTTAATGCTACTTCAATATCAGTCATATTATCTCTTAAAGATTCTTTCCTAATTCCTTTATATTCCTTATACTGTGATGCTTTCATTCCAGACCATTCTTGATATATCTCATTAGTAAGTATTCCATATTCATAATTTTTTGTTATTCCATTTTCTTTCCAAACATCAGTTAGTTTAAATCTATCTACTATTCCTGTCAATCTACTTTTTATCCATTTATCATCATATCCTCGATTTCTATAATATTCAACTGCTCTTGTTATAGCAAGCTCTGGATTAAATACTTCATCTATTCGTTCACTTCCTAAATTAGCAAGCCATAATTTAAAAGGTTCTGCTTTTTGACTTGGAACTGATTCAATAAGTCTTAAAATACCTTTTGTATCTAATACATCTCTAATTCTCATTTTTCCATCTGGTGCCATCATTTTCAACTGACTACACTTTGTAGTCAGTTCGCTACCTTCTTTTTTTAATCTATTTTTTAATACTGACCAATATTTTCTTGGTTCTTTACTATCAGTCAAAGCACTAACAACATCGACAACACTAAAATAATATTCCTCTTTTTCTTGATCCCAAACACTTCTTATTTCTTTTCCTTCAAAAAGATTTGAAATTGTTTCAAATTTATTATTTTTCATTTATAAGATCATTCCTTTTTAATTTATTATTTATGTAACATCAGTAACATTTCTTATTATAAGAATATCAAACATTTGTTTATTTGTCAATTGCATTTTTAACTTTTCTTATTGTTTTTCATAATATTTTCCATTTACAAAATATAGGAGATACTTTATAAGTACCCCCATATACATAATTTTATTTATTTTCCACAGCCACAATTATTTGTATTATTCATATTATTTTGATTATTTACAAACATTGGATTATCCATATCCATATAGAACTTCTTAGTTGCAAGTTTATCTTGTACTCCACGAAGTGCTTCTCCGAATCTTTGGAAGTGTACAATTTCTCTTTGTCTTAAGAATTTAAGAGGATCTATAACATCTGGATGACCTTTGCATAAATCTATCAATTTTTCATAAGTTGCTCTTGCTTTTTGTTCTGCTGCAACCTTGAAAGTACAACAATTAAATTTTCCAGTGTATAATAATGGTTTTCTTTTTAGTTTCTGGGTCTTTTTGCCCAACCTCTATATAATCAATTAAGTTATCTACCATTTCTCTGGAAAGTTCTGTCACATTTATATATTTTTCTAATATCTGTCTTTTAGACTTCAATGTTTCTTGTTCATTATTAAGATCTAACAACTTTTTTTCTTTTTCTTTTAATAATTTTTCCAAATTTTCCTTTTCTTTTTGGAAACTTTTATTAAACTCTATAAACTGCTCTTGGCTTATGATTTCATTTATTTTGTCTATATAAGAATCTCTTATTGCTTTTGATTTTTTTTGTATATTAGCTTGGTACTGTGATATTTCCTTCTGCAACTTTTCTCTCTCATTTCTAAATTGATTAAAGATGATATTTTCTTCTAATTGGTCTATATTCAAGTATTTATCTATCAATAAATTTAATTCTTTTAATACTGTTCTTTCTAGTACCTTTTGTGATATAAAACTACCTTTACAATTACTTTTATCAACTTGTCTAGTTGGGCATCTTAAATATCTATCGTCGTGAGATTTACTTGTTTTTAATGTATAACCACAGTATTGACATTTGCATTTTTTTGCAAATACTCCAACTTTTCCTCCTACAAATGGTTTAAAGTTTTCACTGATTTTACTTTGTACACTATTCCATAAGTCCTTATCAATAATGGCTTCGTGTGTTCCTATGACTATATCCCATTGTTCCTTTGGTTTAGGTTTATTCTTATGACTTTTATAGGAAATACTACCATATTTACCTTGTACCATATTGCCAATATACATTTCATTTTGTAACATATCTGCTATTGCTGAATATTTCCATAAAGTTCCTAATTTATTTTTAGGTGTTTTATATGTTATACTATTTTGTACTTTGTATTGTGTGGGATTGGGTATGCCTCTATTATTTAACTCTCTAGCTATTGCTGTTTTTCCCATTCCTTGATTATATAATGAAAATACCTCTCTTACAACTTCTGCTGCAACTGGGTCAATAATTAAATGTCCCTTTTGATTTGGGTCTTTTGTGTAACCATACAAAGGTAATCCACCTGTATAACTGCCTTTCTCTCTTTGGTTTTTCTTGACTGATTTTATATTTTCTGATAGGTCTTCTAAGTACCATTCATTAACCAAACCATTTATTTGTCTTGATTTCTTATTTCCTTTTACGTCAGTATCTGCATTATCTACTAAACCAATAAATCTTATGTTCCATTCAATAAATAAACCATTGATGTATTTTTCTACTAATTCTAGCTCCCTTGTAAATCTGCTTTGGCTCTTACATAATATAATATCAATTTCTCTTCTTTCTGCTAATTTTAATATCTTATTGAAATTAGGTCTGTTTCTATCTGCTCCTGCATAGTCATCATCACTATAAACTCCTTCTATTTCCCAACCTTGTCTTATTGCATATTCAGTCAACATCAATTTTTGATTTTGTATACTTCTGCTATCATCCTCCTCGTTTTCCTTGTTTCTATCTTCTTCAGATAGTCTGCAATAAATTGCTACTCTCAATACTTTACTTTCCACACTTGCTCTAACTTCTTCTATTTTCTCATTAGAAAGGGCAGAATATGGAATTGTTACATTATTTTCTACATTCATTTTATATTTCCCCCTATATTAAGAAAACAATAAAATGAACCAATATTATTTGCTACATGTTATAACATACAATATTGGCTCTTGTAAACTGCTCTCCCTAATTTTATTTATTTAACATTAACTTTACTACTAATTGCCAAGTGTCGTTAAATGCTTGACATCTATCTGCTTCACTTGTAGAAACAAATACATTCTCACATACTATTGTATTCATCTTCAATACACCTCTTCTAGTAAAATCCTATTCAATAGTAACGACACTTATGCATCATTGTTTAGATAGCAAATGTGTGTTATTTATCTATTGATAGCTCTGTTGCACTTCGCTAATTGCAAATAATCATTAAACTGCTGCTTGTAGCAGTACATAGGAATTTCACCTGCCTATAATCCATAGACTTGGTCTCAATGTTTGCGATGTCTCATTTATCACAACTAGAAATACTAATTATTATAAATCATACACTCGAACTATGACTAACCAAAAGTATCATTATGTTGTGTTTAATGACTTTCTATTCAATTTTCAATGTATGCTATATTCTTAATCAAGAACATATTTGCATCATCTGTGCTAAATACATGAGCATTATTAAGTTCTCATTATTATCTTATGAAAGTTATTTTTAGGGATTTCAAACTTTGGAACTATAAGTGTAATGATTATTGATATTTAATTTGCATTGTGATAAAATGTGGAATTATAAAAACAAATAGAGGTAGGTAAAAGTATGGGAAATGGATTTGAAATGTATTCAAATGAAGACTTTGGGAAGAACTTGCAAACATTGATAGATGATAGTGGATATAGTACAACTGAAATTGAAAAAAAGTTAAAAGACAATTGGAATATAGAATTCAGTCATCGACAACTAGATAAATACAAAAGTGGTAAGTCTAATCAAATAATAAGAGCAGATAAATTATATGCACTTGCTTGTTTTTTTAGTGTCTCAATAGATGCTTTGCTTGGAAGATGTGAACTAGATGGTTTCTACTATATGGAAAATCAACCTAGTATAAATAAGTTTCATTTAGATTCTAAATCTAAGTGCATTTTAAGTGAAATGAGAAACGAAACACAAATTGATATTATAAATAAGATTATATCTTCTCCAAACATATTAGAAACATTTGCTACACAACTAGAAAACGCTTCTAAACAAATTAAGTCAACAGAAGATATAGAGAGCAAAGAAACAATTACTTATGTTGCAAGTTGTATATTACAAAGAGAAATAGATAAGCTATTTAGAAAATGTCTAAAAGAGTTTTTAAAAAAGTAGAGTACCAAAATCGGTCGATTCAGGTACTGTTAAACTATAACTTCCTATGTAATGTTCTTAAATGTTTATAAACGCTGTTATCTCAACCATTTCAATATAGCAATGATTCTTTCATAAAAGTTTCAAAAATTATTACCAGAATGATTGACTTCTGGTACACAATTGCGGTACCATGTCTCCAGTAAGGAGGTAGGTATTATGTTGATAGGTTACAAAAGATGTTCAACACAAGAACAAAAATTAGATAGACAAACTGATATATTAAATCAATATGGTGTTGATAAAATATTTGAAGAAAAGATAACTGGAACTAAAAGAGATAGACAAGAATTAAATAAAATGCTAGAAATGTTAAGAAAAGGAGATATTGTAGTTGTTACTGACTTAACACGATTATCACGCTCTACAAAAGATTTATTTGAAATTGTAGAAACTATCAATAATAATGGTGCTGAAATCAAATCTTTAAAGGAAAGTTGGCTTGATACAACTACGCCTCAAGGCAAACTACTATTTACAATATTTGCTGGACTTGCTCAATTTGAAAGAGACTTAATTGCAGATAGAACTAAGGAAGGACTTGCCTCTGCTAAGAAAAGAGGTAAGGTTCTAGGTAGACCTAAAAAGTTCCAAGATAAGAAAGAAACCATATTAAATATGTATAACTCAAATGATTATTCTATAAATGATATAATCAATGCAACTGGCATATCAAAAACTAGTTTATATAGATTAGTCAATACTACTAAATAATAAAATGCTGATGTTGTATATTCTTTTTTATTTTATAATAAAAGAAGAAAACCCCCTGTATGGGGGAAAGAATAAATTCTTTTTTTAGGATTCCTTACTTAATCATAACATACGGAACCCCACCAGGCAGGATTGCCCACATCTCTCTCGGCAAGCAGTAGGACATTAAATCCAAACCGATTGCCATAACGATAAGCTGCTCGCAAACTCTGTGCTCGCCAGTCCACTGTTCGCCATCCTTGGTTGTGCAGAAATTCAAGAAAGTGTATCCTTCTTTAAATTCTGCAGGTAACTCGGCAAGTAAGGCAGTCACAAGTTCGCGCTTTTCCTCGAGTCTCTGAGGGTGGAGTCCAAACATATTCGTAATGCCTTCCACTTTTACATGGTTGGTAGTATCTTCGCCCTCTTTAAAAAGGCAATCCATAAAGGCATTCCGTGTCAGTTCGGACATGTTGCTTGCTGTAACATTGATGTTGTTTGCCATAATTATTCCTCCTAGTATTTTAGTTTGCTACCAAATTTCCAGTAACAATTACTAAATTAGTACATTTATTATAATTCGCTGTACCTACGAATACTAAATATATTATACTATATTTTACATAAAATTTCAAGTTTATATTGAAATTGGACTGTATATCCCATTTGTTACTGTTATTTCTAAAAACCTTAAAAATTACATTTCATAAATCTAAATA
This sequence comes from uncultured Clostridia bacterium, assembly GCA_947629835.1. GTDB lineage: Bacteria > Bacillota > Clostridia > TANB77 > CAG-508 > JAAWPK01. The sequence continues at coordinate 9,685 of CANRFH010000029.1, forward strand.
TTGGATTAGTTAGATAAGTCAAGTAGAATGTAGGAATTTTACTTGACATTGCTTTCTATATTCAATTTAGTTGCTATGATGTAACCAAATAAGAATAACTGCTGTTCTTCTTCACAAGACATTTGGTTTGTAATTTCCCAGTACTGTTCAAAAAGTTTCTGTTGCTCTTCTGTAAATGTAGATTCCATTTTGTCTGATATCCTTAATTGCTTAGTTCTTAACTTTTCATATTCCAAACTTGGAGTATATAATTCTTCTTCAAAATAACTAAACAATGTTTTAAGCAATTTCATATTACTAAAATCAATATTCTTCAAAGCCTCTGTATCAAATATGCTGTCAAAATGCCTTAATATATCTTTTGCATTTTCCATTATAACACCTCCTCAAACCATTCTAATTGATGGTTTCTAGCTTACCGCTGATGTTTTAATATGTCAATCTATTTTAAAAATATCTATAAGCTATCAAAACCAAACCTTTTAAATAGTTTCTCTAACTTATTATAATCAGCTTTTCCTTTTGGCGTTTCAAGATTTCTAGGGTAGTAACATTGTCTTTCTTCATTGAATATCCCATCATTTAAGTAGTGGTATCTTGATAGTTCTAATATAGTAGTGTTGTTTCTACTATTGGATTCAACTCCTCGAATGCTTATTGAAACACCATATTTACTTACACCATCTAATGCTGGTATTGATGTTGTTTCAATATCTGTATCTAACCACTTTTCTATCTCTTGACCATCTTCATTATATGCTTTTACAATATAGCCGTTATCTTTTAGTACTATCCAACTAGGGGTGTAACCTGTGATTCTATATGCTACAAGATTTGCTGAAGGTCTTTTTATAAAATCATAGTACATTACTTGACATCTTCTATGTATATCGCTTGCTATTTTAACTGCTATGTCCGTTCTGTTAACGACAGCAATCATATTAGTATCTGTTATTGCTAGTATATACAGTCTTAACCTTTCTGCTACTGTTTTTATATAGTCTAAATCGTTTGCAGTACAATTATCAATTACCGTTACAGGAGCATTTTCCTTACCCTTGCTATAGCAAATTAGTTCGTCTAATGTTATTGTTTCCACTTGTACACTTCCTTACTTATTTTTAGACATCACAAAAAGACTTGCTTTTAAACAGTTGAAATCCTTTTATTGTAGCTAGGATTCTACCGCCTACTAATTTATTTTGCAAGTCCTTTTTAGTAAGTTCTATATAAGTTTTAAATTTTGTCAAGTATTTTTATATTCTATAAGTTTTAAATTTCTTCAAGCCTTTTTATATTCTTTCTTAAAGTATGGTTCTAGCAAGTAATTAACATTGCATAACATTGTTTTTGATTTGTCTAATAAGATTTTGACATATTTGAAATCAGTATAATTTACATCAATTATAAACTCGCTATATAGTGAAAGTTGCTGACTGATTTTTTTAATATCAAATATATCTCTAGTTATACTGCTATCTCTTATATCTTCTTTTACTTCAACAATCTTCATTATATTCACTCCTTGCATTATACTTTTTCTTACTCATTAATATTTTACCTAATTGTATTAAAAAGTCTTATTATCTAATCTTCTTCTGCTAATATAAACTTCTTCTTTTGGAGGGTCAGGGATTGGTAGATTGTCAATATCAAAATAGTTTTCTTTTGTGGCTTTTAATATTAGGTTATATAAACTCTCTAAACTATCAAATTTTGAACTGTTATCTAAAGTGATTGGATTTATTCCTATTCTTTCAAGCATACGAATATATTTATCAACTGTAGCACTACACCAGGTTTTATGCTTACAATTATTACAAACTTTTGTAATTTCTTTGTTGTGACTTGCAGTAACTTGATTTAAATCATACTTATGTAAAGCTACTAAAAACTGTTTTAATTTCGTTTTCCAATTTTTAGTATGATTAGATTTATCTATAATCTCTTTAGCTTTTTTTATATCATAGTTCTTATCTAAGTCAACATTCATAACTGATATGCCAAGTGATTCTAAATCATTTCTATATTTATTAACAGTTGCACCACACCAAGTATAATGCTCCTTTGCATTCTTATTTTTGGTTACACCACTTATACCGTATCTGTTAACTTCAGCTATAAATTTCTTCAAATGAACTTTGTCATTATTACTTAAACATTCTTTCTGATTTATCAATTTCTTTGCTGTCTTTAATTTATAGTATGTACCTGTATACAAAAAATCTTTTAAAAAATTAAAATAGTATGTATACATAGCTTCTTTACTCCAATAGGCATACAAATTTTTATCTAGCACTAACTTATCTTTAGTATCTGTTATATGTTCTTTTACATTAGTTTGATATTCTTTACTAATTTCAGTCTGTCCCAATTCCTCAAGCATTAGGTTAATCGTACCTATTTCTATTTCTAAATCATTAATATTTATGTTTTGCAGATTCTTTGGATACTTTATTTTCATACTTTCATATATTGATTCATTCACTAATTGATTTCTTTTTCTATCTATTCTTTCTTTTCTTGCTATTAGATTTTCTCTTTTGTCTATCTCTTTTAACAACTGATTTACTTCTTTTGTTGTGTCGTTTGCATATTTATCAATGATTGCTGTACTTTGCCTTTTAATTAAGGCTTTTGTATTTTGTACTTCAATTCTAAATATATTCTTAAAGTCTTCATAAAAAGGAGGATTTTTTTCTCTATATTCACTAAAACTGATTCCAGTTTGCTTATTTAATGTTTCATATTCTTTATAATACTTTTCTTTCTCATTATAGTATTTATCGTATATGTTAATTGTTTTCTGTCCACTTTTAGATGTAAGATATATTGAAGTTTCGTATTCGTTTATTCTTTTGATATGTTTATATGTACTTTTGCTTTTATCTAAAAGATTTAGATATTCATACATTGTGTCATAATCTAAAAATAAATCAACACAAAAGTCAATTCGGTGTAAAAGTAATTGTGAATATGTTATTCCTAATGTTTCTCTAACTGTTTCGTTTATTATATTAATATATTTATCTCTGTCACTTAAAAAAATATCCATCTGTTGCAACACTCTATGTACATTTGCAATTAAAACTACACATCTAAATTTGTCATAGTATTGAAATAGAATATTCTTATATTCGAATTCTATTCCATTGCTTACTATGTTTTCACTATCTAAAACTTGCGTACTACTATATTTCCTATCATATTTACCATATTCATTTATTATGTATTGAAACCTTCTATATACAATACCTAATTTTCGTATTCTATCTAAGTCTAACTGTATAATACCATAGGCTATAAAATTGATACTATCTATCATTATTATCCCTCCTAAAATCTTAAATTTCTTTAATCATTACAAATATTGATATGAATACATTTGTAGGCTATCTATATATAATTTTTTTTATTAAATATACATATATTATCTATCTGCTCTTATTCTTTTTAATAGTTTTAAGTTACTTAAAAAAAATAGGACTTGCTTCTATTTAACAAGTTCTATTTTACTTATTCTTCTTTTAACTTGATATACTAATTGTATGGTCTAATCTTAAATATTGGTTCATTCTATTGTATTTTACTTATGTTGTACTATCAAAGTGGCAACATCTGCTGCTAGGTCTTCTTGTAAATCTGCGATCGGATCACCTTTTACTGCAATATATGCTGCTGTAAATGGAGTTCCAGCTGCTGCTTGAGGATATACTCCAAGTCCGTGATCTGTATAATATGGTGCTAAACCTCCGGCTTTAACTTCTTCTATTGATGCATTTTGAGTTAATTGATGAACTATTGTACCAACCATTTCAAGATGGGCAAGTTCGTTAGAACCAAAACCTTATCAAAAAAATTATTTGGAACTATTTTTAGATAAAATCTAATGGCTAGTTCC
>CANRFH010000030.1 GCA_947629835.1 uncultured Clostridia bacterium
AATAGTTAGACAACCACTAGTTGCAACAGATACTTTAAATAAATATGATGTAATTTGTAAAGTAACAGGTGGAGGATTTTCAGGTCAAGCAGGAGCAATCCGTCATGGATTAGCAAGAGCTTTAAATGAAGCTAATAGTGAATATAGACCATTACTTAAATCAAAAGGATTCTTAACAAGAGATCCAAGAATGAAGGAAAGAAAGAAATACGGTCTTAAAAAAGCTAGAAAAGCACCACAATTTAGTAAGAGATAGTATTAATATAAGAGGGCATAGAAGTTTTTATAGCTTCTATGTCTTTTTATATAAAAAACAAATAGTATTTAGTTTTTTGTTACGTAAATAAACTTATATAAAAAAAGAGGAGCTCGAAAGGAGCTCCTCTTACATTGGTTTACTAAAATTACTCTAAATGTAGGGAAGACCAGGCCCACCATGGATAAATACCATGGGAGATGTCTGATGTACATGTTTGACATGTGATTTTAAAGTCTTTAACCTAAACTTAGCAGGATAAAGAACTTTTTTCCTCAGACTGCCTCCATGAGATGCATTCCTGTAACGTTCACTCATCTGAGCATCAACATATACAGGAGTAAGAGTATAGACTCTTACAATTTCAGTAGAACTTACATCTCCATAGGCTCTGTGGAAACGGCGCCATCTCCATGCCACTTTTTGCCTATCAGACTTGTTCTTACGATCCTTTACAATCCTCTTGGAAGAATAGATGTGAAACTTTTCTTCAAGAGATTTTTTCATGCGGACAGCTTTATTAAGAAAAATATAGCCATCCTCATCTTTGCCAGGAACATCAATTATGTGATGAAACTGAACTCCACTGGCAGAAGCTTTTTGAAACTTTGGATATTTAGCTTCCAGAATTGCGCAGGTTTTGCAGATATGCTCTTGGTCCTTGATTCTATGGTTCTCAATGCGGGTAGCTCGCTTAGTGCGATCCTTTTGATACTCACATTCATCCGATCCATAGAAATCGTCTCTTTCCGGAATGTCATCATCATCACAATCAAAAACGTTAGGATTAGACTCCAAGAAAGCAATAGTCACTTCTTTTTCACGGATGCTGTCGTGGAGTGCCTTAGGATTTGAGACCCAAGCAAGATAGTACTTCCAGTCCTCTGCTGTGCCGTACAGCAAACAGGCTATAAGCGCTTCAATATCTTCCATATTTCCAATACACCCTATAATAGGGTTATCTTCAATAAGAAGATTAGGATTGTATTCTTGGAAAGAACGATCAACCTCCTTGTCACGAACAGTAGTAGGAATACCAGACTGGATAGAAGTCCAGTTATGGTAATTTACCCAGTCGTCATAGGTACCATAGAGCTCGCAAGCTTTAAGCGCAAGGAAATCGTCTTCTGAAAGTTCAGGCAAGATTTTACCAAACTTGCTCTGGAACCGGCAGAACTGATAATCATCATAGCTATAAATGTGAAGCTTAGCTACAATGAAAAAGAATTCCTCTTGCAACCGTGACAAACTGTGTATGCCATCACTGACTGCCATACTAATATCCTCCTTTAGAATAATTTTATATAAAGGGTAAAAAAGTACCCTTATATAATAAAAGAATATAAAAAAATTATATCACAGATTATGGCAACTAGTCAAGGATTATTGCTTTTTCATTTTAGGTTTTGAGAGAAGAGATGCAATGTATCCAAAGAATACAGCAGCAGCAATACCGCCAGCAGCAGCTTTTATTCCACCAGTGAAAGCACCAAGAAGGCCAGATTCTGACACACCTTTTATAGCACCTTTAGCTAAGTTATATCCAAATCCTGTGATAGGAACAGTTGCACCGAGCTCCTGCAAAATCAACAAGATATTTATATATTCCAAGTCCACCTAAAATTGCACCTACTGTAACGAAAAGTACAAGAATTCTAGCAGATGTTATTTTTGTTTTATCAATTAAAATTTGACCAATTACGCAGATAAGTCCACCAATTACAAAACACCAAACATAATCCATAATTTCCAAACTACTAAAAAAATCATTCATATAAAGCTCACCTCCTAAAATTCGATCGAAGCAGCGTGAGCAATTCCAGGTATACTTTCACCCTGCTGAGAAGTAGTAGAATTTGTTAGAGCACCAGTTGCAATAAATAATATCTTATGATATTTCTTATTCTTTAACTGATTATATAAATATCCAGAAAAAACAGTAGCACAACACGCACAACCACTTCCACCAGAGTGTGTGTCCTGAGATTCTTTATCAAATATTAAAACCCCGCAATCGTTATAATTAGATTTTACATTATATCCATAAGTTTGAAGCATTTCTGTAACTATCTCTTTACCGATATGGCCTAAGTCACCACTTATTATTGCATCATAATAGCTAGGGTTTCTACCTGTGTCTTGGAAGTGAGTAAGAATTGTATCAACCGCAGCAGGAGCCATAGCAGCTCCCATATTATTTGCATCCTTTATACCTTTATCAACAATTTTGCCGGGCAGTAACACAGTCAACTGCTGGACCTGTTCCAGAAGAAGAAATAATAGAAGCACCAGCACCTGTAACAGTCCATTGAGAAGAAGGAGGCCTTTGATTACCAAGTTCTAGTGGAAATCTAAATTGTTTTTCTGCACTACAAAAATGGCTAGATGCAGCAAAAAGGACATTACTTGCTGCACCTCCATCAGTTAAAATACTAGATAAAATCATACCTTCTACAAAAGTAGAGCAAGCACCGAATATTCCAAAGTATGGAGTATTTAACTCTCTTAATCCAAAACTAGAAGAAATACATTGATTAAGAAGGTCACCAGCAAAGCAAAAATCAATATCGCTAGTCGAAAGACCAGCTTTACTAATTACTAATTCTACTGCTTGTTTTATAATTTTACTTTCAGCTTTTTCCCAAGTTTCCTCTCCCCAAAATTCATCTTCAAGGAGAGTATCAAAATATTTTGCAAGAGGTCCTTCAGCTTCCTTTGGGCCAACAATAGATGCAGTTTCAATTATTTTAGGAGGATTATCAAATTTAATTGTTTGTTTTCCTAATTTTTGCATTATATTATCATTCCTTTCAAAAAATTTGTATAGACAATGGATTTAAACTAATGTAATACTTTGTGTATTAAAAATAAGATAAACAATACCAACTAAAATAGAAGCAGAAATACCATACACAAGCACTGGACCTGCGACAGTAAACATTTTAGCACCAACACCCATAATATATCCTTCAGATTTGTATTCCATTGCAGGAGAAACGATAGAATTAGAAAAACCAGTTATAGGTACAATAGAACCTGCACCTGCAAATTTTCCTATTTTGTTAAATATGTTTAGTCCAGTTAAAAATGCACTTATTCCGATTAAGATAATAGAAGTTATAGCACCAGATGATTCTTCGTTAAAACCTCTAAATTTACAGAAATCTGAAATTATTTGACCGATTATACAAATTAGTCCACCAACCCAGAAAGCATTAAAGCAGTTTTTTATAATAGGGGAATTGGGTGTTTTCTTATCTACATAGTCTTGATATTGTTTATTTGTTTCTATTTTATCCATAAATCAAAATCATTCCTTTCAAAAAATTAGTCTTCTCTTTCTCTGTCAATGTTAAATATTAAATCTAAATCTACTATATATTCAGAAATTTTTTTACCAGAGATAGTAGCTCTTTGTTCTAAGACTTTGACAGATGTTAAATAATCTATTGTTTTAGAAGCTTCATTGATTGTTTGAACAATAGCATCTTTCCAAGAAACTGTGGAAGTACCAGTAATTAATAAATGTTTTTGAGTCATAAAATCCTCCTTTCTTCCAATAAAAGTAAATTAATATCTGCTAACTATTATTTACAAATTGTATAAAATTATACAATTATTAAAAAGCATAGAAAAAAACTTGAAAATATAAATACCTTTTGTTATAATAAAGAAAAAAAGTGGGTAAAAAATAAATAGATCTAAAAATATGAAAGAGTTTGTAAATATGGAAGATTTAATAACAGTAATTATACCTATATACAAAGTTGAAGAATATTTGGAAAAATGTTTGGATAGTGTTATAAACCAGACTTACACTAATTTAGAAATTATATTAGTAGATGATGGCTCTCCCGACAATTGTGGAAATATTTGTGATGAGTATGCTAAAAAGGATGAGAGAATAAAAGTTATACATAAAGAAAATGGCGGCTTATCAGATGCTAGAAATGTAGGTATAAAAAATGCAAATGGAAAATATATAACATTTGTAGATTCAGATGACTATATAACCAAAGATTATGTAGGATATTTATATAGTTTAATAAAAGAATATAATGTAGATTTATCTATATGTGGAATAAAGACTATATGGAAAGAAACTAAACGAGTAAAATCAGAAAGAGAAAAAATACAGTGCTTAGATACAAAAGAAGCATTTAAAAATATGTTATTTGCAAAAGGAATAGAAGTTGCAGCTTATGGTAAATTGTATCTAAAAGAATTATGGGATGGCTTAGAATTTCCAAAAGGAAAAGCTTATGAAGACACAGCTGTAACATATAAATTAATAGAAAAAGCAGGAAAAGTAGCTTATGGAAGCAAAAATTGCTACTATTATGTTGCAAGAGTTGGATCTATATCAAAGCAACAACAATTTAATAAAAACGAAGAAGACTATATAAAGCATACACAAGAGATGCTTGAATATATAAAAGAAAAATATCCTGGGCTAGAAGATGCAACAGACAGATTTGAGATATATTCAAAGTTTAGAATACTTAGGATACTTTTATTTACAAAACCTAGAGACAAACAAATGGAGAAAGACATCATTTTAGAAATCAAGAAAAAGCAGAAAAGAGTTTTATCTTGTAAAAACACACCAATCAGAGATAAGATAGCTATCATTGTATTAAATATTGGATTACCAGTATTTAAATCTTTTTGGTGTGTATACAGAAAATTCACTGGAAGGATATAAGCTATACTGAAATGAGGGAAGATAATATGCTAAAAAATATAAACAAAACGAACCTGTACTATATAAGTGTAATATTATTAAGCTTAAAGATTTTTTATTCAACATCACAAATAGTCACAATTCCTGATATATTAAGTAAAATTATAACACTCATAATAATCATACTACTACTTATGAAAATATATTTAGAAAAATATACATTAAAGCAGTGGAAATACATATTGCCGATTATCCTACTTACAGGTTATACATCAATACGAATAAATGAATACAATATTATTTTAACAACTTTATTAGCCATTGGTATAAAAGATGTTGATTTAAAGAAGATATTAAAGATAATTGTGTCTTTAAATTTACTTATATTGGCTTTGCATATAATAACATATTTAATATATTTATATATTAACCCAGATTTTGTATTATTCTACTATGCAGAGAACCGGAACTGTGAGACACAGTTTTATGTTAGGACATCCAAATTATGTTTCATTGATTATTATATCAACATATTTAGCTTATACATATTTAATATATGATAAAAAAGATTATTTGCAGTATGTTATTGGAATATTGCTAATAGTACTATTAGGATTTACAACAAGAAGTAGAACAGCAATGTTAATAATTGGATTAATAATGGCAATGTTAATAATATCAAAGATAAAAATAAAGAAGGAATTTATAGCAAAAGCATTTAAACTGATAAGCAAATATGCCTTTGTTTTTATTGCAATATTCACATTTATATTTTTATGTTTTGGTAGTAAAGAATATACAGTAACGGATAAAAAGATAGATAATATAATAAGTGGAAGAATATGGTATAGCGAAAAAGGATACAGACAAAACGACTTAACATTGTTAGGAAAAGGAATACCTTATGATGAACAGGGACTGATTTTAGATAATTTGTATGCTAAATCAGTAGTTAATTATGGAATAGTATATTTATTTATTTTATCTTATCTATTAGTAGAAAATAATAAATATATGAAAACCAATGATAGTATTGCAATAATAATATTTACGATATACAGTATATCAGAAGCATTGATGACAAATACAACATTATCAATACCTTTACTAATTTTAGGAGATTGTATTTTTAATAGGAGCTTTAAGGATGGAGATAAAGAAAGAAGAATTAGTGACATTATTAGTACCTGTGTACAATACAGAAAAATACATAAAAAAATGCTTAGAGAGCATAGTTAATCAAACATATAAAAATCTAGAAATTATATTGATAGATGACGGATCCAATGATAATTCTGGAAAGATTTGTGACGAATATGCTAAAAAAGATAGCAGGATAGAAGTTTTTCATAAAGAAAATCAGGGAAGCTCAGCAGAAAAAAATTTTGGACTAAGCATAGCAAAAGGAAGATATATAAGCTTTATTGATTCAGATGATTATCTAGAACCTACACTAATAGAAAAATTAGTTAAAAGCATAGAAATAAATCAGTCAGATATAGCAATATGTAACTTTTTCCCAAATAGTACAACTGATTTAGAAGAAACTTTTACAGCAAGCCAAGCTTTAACATATATTATGAATAAAAGATATTTTAGGGGATATAACTGGAATAAGCTATACAAAACTGAAATAGCAAAAGATATACAATTTTGTACTGATATATATATGTCAGAAGATTTGCTATTTAACTGTAATTATTTACTTAAAGCAAAAAAATGCTCGTACATAGATGAAAAGCTATATCATTATAACGAAAACAATAATAGTATAAGCAATTCAAAACTTAGCAAAAAGTATCTAACTATAATCGATTCTTATGATAGATTAGTAAATTTATATAAAGAAAACAAATTAGAATATTTACCACATTTATATATTGACGAATTTAAGGTATGTTGTGACATAATTTATAAAAATAGTTTAATAAAGGACAAGAAGGACAAGCTTGACCTAAAAAAAGTTTATGATAAAAAGAAAGAGTTATTTAATAAAATAACAAAATCTAAATGTATTAAATTTAATAAAAAAATAGAAGTATGCATATATGGATTAATGCCAATTTTTGTTGGAAAACTCAGAAAAATCAAGAAAAATATGCATAAATAAAGGTGATAAGTATTGAAAATGGGAAAAGAAATATCATTAGAAGAACAAAGAAATATACAAATAGAATTATTAAAAGAACTAAAAGGAATATGTGATAAAAATAATCTAAAATACGCACTCGGAGGAGGAACGTTACTTGGAGCTATAAGACATAAAGGGTACATTCCATGGGATGATGATGTAGATTTGATGATGCCAAGAAAAGATTATGAAATTTTATTAAAAATTTTTGAAGAAAACTGCAAAGAAAATCACAAAATACTAACCTATATTAATACAAAAGATTATTACTATTCATTTGCAAAAATTGTAGATACAAATACTTCTCTAAAAGAGGGAGGATTAAGACCAATAGAGACTTTGGGAGTATATATAGATGTTTTCCCAATAGATTTTTTGCCAAATGATGAAAAGTCGATAAAAAAAATATTTAAAGAATATAACTTTTTATATAAAGCAATATCTGTATATAAATTTAGTGATATTTCACAAGTTACAAAAAATAAAGTAAAACTATTTTTCAAAAGAATAACTTTATATTTTGTAAAAACATTTAATTTAATACCAAAAGTATTAAAAAAATTAGATCATATAGCAATAGAATACGAAGATACATCTAAGGTTGCTTGTGTAAGTGGAAGATATGCTGAAAAGGAAATAATGCCAAGAGAATTTATAGAAAAATATATTTTAGCAGACTTTGAAGGAGAAAAATATAAAATACCAGAAGATTACGACGAATATCTTACAAAACACTATGACAATTATATGGAATTACCACCAGAGGATAAAAGAAAGACAGAACATCATAATATAGCATATTGGAGATAAATGTTGATACTTAATTTAGAAGGGAATAATAAAATGGAAATTCAATATATATATCTAAATTATGAATTTGCCGGAAATGTAAATCTATTTGCAGATGTAGAAAAATTTAAAAATACTAAATGTATAACATTTAAAAGAAAAGAATGCCATAACATTTTTACAAAAATATTTAGAAAGATACATTTAAGTGAAAAATTAAATAAAATTATGCACTTTCCTTTTAGATATAAGTGGTACGGTGATTTAGGAAGAATTAAAATAGAGCCTGATAAAAACTATGTTATAATATTACAACCTGTTATTTTTTGGGAAGTACCATTTTCACTTATAAAAAGATTTGCAAAATATAAAAATGTAAAATTTGCATTAGTACTTATGGACACTGTACGGAGTAAATTCGCCAGCAGGAAAAATTATAAGAGAATATAGAGAAAATAAACTTTGGGATTATATATTTACATTTGACTTAGAAGATGCAAAAAACTATGGATATTATTATTTAAATGAACATTATTACCCATTAAAAGTTTCTGAACAAGTGAAAAAAGCAGAAAAGATAGAATCAGATGCATATTTTCTAGGAGCTTTAAAAGATGGAAGAACTACTGAAATAATAGATTTATATGAAAAATTTGTAAAAAACAATGTAAATGTTAAGTTTGATGTTGTAGAAAATCAAGGAAAAACATTAGATTATAATAATAAAGGATTCAATATGCATAAAGAAAAAATGACTTATAAAGAGGTACTAGAAGAAGTTCAAAAAACAAATTGCATTATTGAATTTGTACAAAAAGGTCAGAGATCACAAACACTTAGATATTTTGAAGCGGTATGCTATAATAAAAAACTATTAACCAATAACCCTAATGTAAAAAACTTAAAATTCTATAATGAGAAATATATGAAAGTTTTTGATAAGTTTGATGATATAGATTTCGAATGGGTGAAAACAAAGGAAAATGTAGATTACGGCTACAATGGAGAATTTTCATCAATATATTTTATAGAAGAATTAGATAGTATAATAAAAAAGGAAGGATAAATATGAATGTAGCTGTTATATTTGCAGGTGGCGTAGGGAAGAGGATGGGTAAAACAGATCTTCCAAAGCAATTTATAGAAATATGTGGAAAACCTATAATAATACATACATTAGAAGTTTTTGAAAATAACAAAAATATTGATGGGATTATAATAGCGTCAAAAGAAGAATGGATAGGTTATCTAGAAGATTTATTAAAAAAGTATAATATAAAGAAAGTTACAAAAATAGTTCCAGGGGGAGAAACTGGACAGATGTCTATCTTCAATGGAATAAAATGTGCGGCCGAAATGTATGACCTAGAATCTACTATAGTTCTTATACATGATGGAGTTAGACCATTTATAAATAATGAATTAATTGATAAAAATATAGAAAATGTAAAAGAAAAAGGAAGCAGTGTATCGTCTGTATTTTCAACAGAAACAGAAGTGCTAATAGATAAGGATAATAACATCAAAGAAGTAATAAACAGAAATGAATCACTTATAGCAAAAGCACCACAAAGTTTTTATTTAAAGGATGTTTATGAAGTACATCTTATGGCACAAAGAGATGGAAAAACAGATTCAATCGATACTTGTACATTAATGAATGAATATGGAAAGAAACTTTCAGTCGTTTTGACAGATTATGATAATATAAAAATTACAACTATAAAAGATCTTACACTTGCAGAGTCAATATATAAGAGAAGAAATAATATAGAGGAGTAAAGTTATATGTATAAAAGTGAAGTAGTTCAAAGTGATTTAAAAAATATAATTTCTCAAAATATAGATTTTGAAAAATTATATAATAAAACTGTACTAATAACAGGAGCAAGCGGAATGATTGCATCTTACTATATGTATACACTTATGTATCTAAATGATACAAAAGATGCAAATATAAAAATCTATGCGTTGGTAATGGACATGGACAGATTAGAAGAAATCACAGAATTATCAACAAGAAATGATATAATTCCAATAGTTCAAGATGTTTGTGATCCAATTTATATACCAGAAAAAGTAGACTATATAATACATATGGCAAGCTCAGCAAACCCAAGAACAATAACAAAAGATCCAGTAGGAATTATAAAAGCAAATGTTATTGGAACACTAAATGTACTAGAATTTGCAAAGAAGAGTGGGGCAGAGGTGCTATTTACATCTACTAGAGAAATATATGGAGAAATACAAGGTAAAGAAAAAATAAAAGAAACAGATATGGGTGTACTAGAATGCTTAGAACTTAGATCTTGTTATCCAGAAAGCAAGAGAATGGCAGAAAACTTAATGGTTAGCTTTGCATATGAGTATAATGTAAAATATAAAATAGTTAGAATTGCACATGCTTATGGACCTGGAATGATAATTAACAATGATGGAAGAATAATGTCAGACTTAATTTCTTATATTGTAAATAAAGAAAATATAGTTTTAAAAAGTACAGGAGATGCAAAAAGAGCATTTTGCTATATAACAGATGTAGTTTCAGCATTATTAATGATAACAGTTGATGGCAAACCAAATGAAGCATATAACATATCAAACGAAACAGAAGAAATTTCTGTAAAAGATTTAGCATTTATGATGAAAGAAATGTATCAAGATACAGAAGTAGTATTTAATATAGAAGAAAATAAAAATGAATATGTGAAATTTAAAAGAGTACCTCTTGATACAACTAAATTAGAAGCATTAGGATGGAAACCAAGAGTTTCTTTAAAAAATGGAATAGAAAATACAGTAAAATATTTTAATGAAATAGACTAAACTTTGGGAGTGGAAATTATAAAATGATAGATATAAATAAAGACACAAAAGTATATATAATTTGCCCTGCTTATGTAAAAACAGGAGGACCTGAACTTTTACATCAATTAGCAAATAAATTAGACAAAATGGGAATTGATGTAACAATGGCATATTATGGAACAAAGAAAGATAACAAAAATTATAGAAATAAAAGTTTTGATATATACATAGATAAAGCAATTAAATTAGAAGATATTGAAGATGATGAAAAGAATCTACTAATAATACCAGAAGTAAGATTGTGGTTTCTTAAAAAATTTAAGAAAAGTAGGAAATGTGTTTGGTGGCTAAGTGTAGATGGAATCTATACTAATGTAGGAATATCAAACTGTATAAAGACTTACAGAATAAAAAGAACTATAAAAATGATATTAAAGAATGAAATTTCTTATTCATTAAATGTAATAAAAAAAGCAGATTATCACTTATGCCAGAGTAAATACGCAATGGAATTTTTGAAAAAGCATAATGTAAAAGAATGTGAATATTTATCAGATTATTTAAATAAAAGTTATATTGAAAATAGTAGTAAAAAAGTAGAAAAAGAAAACAATGTCCTATACAATCCAAAAAAAGGATACGAATTTACTCAAAAACTTATAGAAAGATCGCCAGATATAAATTGGGTACCTATAATCAATATGACAAATGAAGAAGTTCTAAATTTACTATTAAAAAGTAAAGTATACATTGACTTTGGAACTCATCCAGGAAAAGACAGAATACCAAGAGAAGCTGCAATGTGTGGCTGCTGTGTAATAACAGGAAAGAGGGGATCTGCAAAATATTATGAAGATGTTCCTTTGAGAGACGATTTTAAGTTTGATGATAAAGAAGAAAATATAGATAAAATAATAGACAAGATAAATCTTTGCTTAGAAAACTATGAAGAACAAAACAAAAACTTTGATGAATA
The DNA here is from genome assembly GCA_947629835.1 of uncultured Clostridia bacterium. Lineage (GTDB taxonomy): Bacteria > Bacillota > Clostridia > TANB77 > CAG-508 > JAAWPK01. The sequence continues at coordinate 11,648 of CANRFH010000030.1, forward strand.
TAGAAAAGGAATAATTGGAGAAGAAGAAAAATTCGAAGAGGATATTAAGAAGATATTTAAGATACAAACATAGAAGAAGAGGTTAAAATGAAGAAATCAATTACAAAAAATTATATATATAATCTAGTATATGAAATATTAGCTCTAATTTTACCACTAATCACAACACCATATATTTCTAGAATATTAGGAGCAGAAAATATAGGAATATATAGCTATACAACATCAATCACGACATACTTTATATTATTTGGGTCATTAGGAATAGCAAAATATGGACAGATGGAAATAGCATACTTGCAAGGTAAATCTGATAAGTATAGCAAAACATTTTGGGAAATAGTTGTACTAAGATTTGTGACAATGGCAGTATCAATGCTAATATTTTATATAACATTCGTAAATGGAGCTCAATATCAAATCTATTATAAAATTCTATTATTAGAATTATTAGCAAGCTGTTTAGATATAAGCTGGTTTTTCCAAGGATTAGAAGAATTTAAAAAAATAGTAATAAGAAACATACTTGTAAAAGTAGCAAGTGTAATAGCAATATTTGCATTAGTAAAAACATCTGATGATTTATATATTTACTTCTTAATATATGCATTATCTACATTATTAGGAAATATTTCAATGTGGACATATTTACCTAAGTACTTAAAAAAGACAGATTTAAGAAGATTAAACATACTAAAACATATAAAACCAACAATAGGATTATTCATTCCTCAAATAGCAATACAAATATATACAGTACTAGATAAAGTAATGATAGGAACAATAATTCCTGACAAATCAGAAGTAGGATACTATGAACAAAGTCAAAAAATAATAAAAATATTGCTTACAGTTGTAACATCACTCGGAACAGTTATGATTCCAAGAATGGCAAATACATTTATAAATGGTGAAAAAGAAAAATTAGAAGTATATATGAAAAGATCATTTGCATTTGTATTTTTACTAGCTTTTCCTGTAATATTTGGAATAATAAGTGTAGCAAAAAACTTTGTACCAATATTTTATGGACCAAATTATGATAAAGTTGCAATATTAATGTCCGTAATAAGCCCAGTAGTATTAATAATAGGATTAAGCAATGTAATTGGAACACAATATTTATTACCAACAAAAAAACAAAAAGAATTTACTATATCAGTTATAGCAGGAGCGGTAGTCAATTTCATAATTAATATGTTATTAATATGGAATTTCGCATCAATAGGTGCATCAATAGGAACAATAATTGCAGAAAGCTGCGTAACAGCATTACAATTCTACTTTATAAGAAAAGATTTCAATATAAAAGATATATTAAAATTAGCTAAAAACTATGTAATATCAGCATTAATAATGTTTGCGATTTGTATGATAGTAGGACAGCTAATTACAGATAGATCACAATGCTTAATAACACAAGTAATAGTTGGAGTTATAACATACGGAACTTGCCTAATAATACTAAAAGATGAGCTTGTTTGTACAGTATTAGATAGAATAAGGTACAAATTAATGAAGCAATAAAATGGCTTTTAAGGCGATAAAAAATAATAAGATAATAAAAGTTATATTAAAAATAAAAAAATGCCCTTAAATTTTGTATAAAAAATAGGGTATTTTTTTATGCAAAAATTGACAATTTTTTTGTAAATTTTTTCAAAAAAGTATTGACATGAATAATGCTATGTGATATAAATATATACAGAATTGCTATTCTAAAAAAATAAACCATAAGTAAAAAGGGAGGAGATAAAAAAATGGTCAAAAAGAATTTTTTAAAAAGCAGTTTAATAGTGCTAGCAGTTTTAGCTGTAGCATTAATACCAACAGCTAGCGTAAACGCAAGCGTTGCAAATAGAGATGTACCAGCTTTAGCATATAGTGCACATGTGCAAAGCTTTGGATGGATGGGTACAAAAAATGC
>CANRFH010000031.1 GCA_947629835.1 uncultured Clostridia bacterium
CCAAACACTTTTTAAGAGGTGTTGCATTTCTCTTTTTGAAAACAAAAAAACTACCTATAGCTTTAAACTATAAGTAGAGTTTTAGTTTATATTTATTCAATTAGCCCTAACAATCCATTTTAAAGCACTTTATTGTAAGGGGTAGGGTAATTTTATATTTTAAAATTACATAAAAATTTTAAAATAGTATTTATCAATAGTAGATTATCTGTTATAATAAATTCAACGATAACATCTAACCGATATCTAACTAAAACATAAAAAATATGTTATCTTATAATTAGCGTTAAATATTAAGTTAGATAAAATCTGGGGTAAAATTGTTTGAGTTTGAGCCATTTTAAAAGATGTTATATAACAATAAATGATAACATATATAAAACAGTTAAAAAGACTCTGACTCCGACATGCGTAAGTTCGAATCTTACCACCCCAGCCAAACTCGTCGCAAACGAACTATCGCTTGTGACATTTTTTTCAAAAATTCACAATGCGATAATCGTTGCTCCTCGTCATTTCGCAAAAAAAAATCATTCACTTTGGTATGCAAGAGAATTACAAGTTGTCTTGGATTATAAAGAATGGAGAAAATTTGATAATGTAATAGAAAAAGCAAAGATAGCTTGTAAAAATACTGATATTAGTGAGGCTGAACATTTTGTCGACGCCGACAAGTTGTCAAAACGTGCTAATAATGCCGAAGTAGCAATAAAAGATTATAAATTAATTCGATATGCTTGTTATTTAATAGCACAAAATGGAGATAGCAGAAAAAAGGTAATTGCATCAGAAAAGCAATTAAAGAAGCAGGTGGAACTATGCCAGAAAATTTACCAACACCCGAAAAGAGCTTAAAACAATTAGAAAAAGAAAATCAAAAAAATTTAAAAATAAAGGATAGTAAAAAATGAAGAATCTTTAATATTTAGACTATACAAGAGAATATTAAACATTGCAAATATACATAATATGTGATATAATAATTCCTACCAAAGGCTATAAGCCTTTAATTTTTGGGAGGGTAATATTATGACAGAGGAAAGATTTCGGCAAATCATAAGCGAAGCGTACAATAAAGGAGAAAAAGGTATTATCATCTGGCAAAGTCCAGAAGAAAGAGAAAAAAGAGGAGGAAACGAAGAAGAAATTTTCGTTGACAATGCATTTGAGTTGCATGGCTATAATACAGATGGAGAGGCATATGGAGAATATCGAACCATGGAGCTTACAAGGGCAATCCGAAACTATTTCAGAATGGGCAATCAATTTAAGATGATGGATGGAGACGGAAAAAAAGTAATCCTTATGGCTTTTCAGCTCAGCGACCTAATCTCCATCAAAGGGCAGTTTTTATTTGCTTACAGATTTATGGCTTGTAAGCATCTAAACGGCCCAATCGTATTATTTCCCTCATGCCAAGTAGTAGACGACTGAAGGCAAAAAGGCTAAGTTTTATACTTAGCCTTTTATATATGATTAATATACAAGTTGAAATAATTTCTAAATTATAATTAATTTACTATATCTAAGTCTAGAAAAATAATGAAAAATAGTGTATAATATTAAGGCAGAAAAATTTAGGAGGAAATTATGGAAGAAGAAAAGAAAAATAAAATTTTTAAGCCTAACAAAAAAATAATAATAACTATTGCAATAATTATTGCTTTAGCTATATTAATCGCAATAGCTGTATTCATAGGAAATAGCAACAAGAAAGAAGAAAAAAGTTTACATGAATTAATATATAATAGTCAAGATAATGAAGGAGAATATGCAAAAATAGATCTAGCTTATGTTCCTTATAATTTTGCTATTGAAGATGAAAAATTGCAATATTATTTTGCAATTGACAAAGAAGGATATATGTATATAGTAAGATTAACAGATGAAACATATAATAAGTTGCAACAGTTGCAAGAGGAGAAACAATCTGAATTTTCTTATGAACTTAAAGGATATGTATTTGAAATGCCAGAAGAATTAAGAAAGATAGCAATTGAAAGTTATAATGAAATAAGTGAGAAAACACTACTTACAGATGAAAATCTAGAAGAATATATAGGAAGTGTATATTTAGATGAAACTATGACTCCATGGACAGGATATAAAACAGTAATAGTAATAATAGTAAGTGTTTTAGGCCTTTTTAGTGTAGCAGTGCTTATAATAATTGTAACGCATAAAATAAGAACAAAAGAAAATAAAGAAAGAGAAGAAAATGCTAATAAAGGAGAAATTAAAGAAAATAAAAAAAGAAAAGAAAAGATTAATAAAGAAGTAATCAAAGAAAAGATCAAGAAAAAATTTGGAAAAAAAGAGAATAAAGAAGAAACTAATAAAGAGAAAAGTGAAGAATAAAAAGATTGCTACAGCTAATTTAAGTTAGTTGTAGTAATTTTTTTATATACCCTCCTATTTACAATATACCCTAAGGGGTATATAATATAGAAAAGAAAGGGGACTTAAATTATGAATAAGGAAAATATATATAGACCAGAGGATGTAAAAAAGACAATAAACACAAGGTTAAATAGAATAGATGGACAGATACATGGTATAAAGAAAATGGTTGAAGAAGATAGATATTGTGACGATATTTTGATACAGTTATCAGCAGTAAATAAATCTATTAAAAGTTTAGCAAATTATATACTTGAGAATCATATGTATAACTGTATTTTAAGTGATATAGAAAAAGGAAATGTAGAAATAGTAGATGAAGTAGTAACTTTATTTAGAAGATTTCAATAGTAATATATTAGGGTAGAAAGGATAAAAATAATGAAACTAAATAAGAAAGAACTAACGAAAATAATTATATCAGCCATAGTTTTGATTATTGGCATGTTTATAAAAGAAAAAAGTGTAAGTCTAGTATTATATATCATTCGGATATTTAATAGTAGGATTTGATGTAATAGTGGAATCTATACAAAATATAGGTAAAGGAAAAATATTTGACGAGCACTTTTTAATGAGCATTGCAACAATAGGTGCATTTGCAATCGGTGAATATCCAGAAGCAGTTTCTGTAATGCTATTTTTTAGAATAGGAGAATTATTCGAAGAATATGCAGAAGAAAAATCAAGAAAATCTATAAGTGATTTAATGGAAATAAAACCAGACTATGCTAACTTAAAAAGAGGAGAAAATGTGGAAAAAGTATCTCCGGAAACAGTAAAGGTGGGAGATATTATTATTGTAAAACCAGGAGAAAAAATTCCACTTGATGGAATTGTAAGAATCGGAAAATCAACACTTGATACAAAAGCATTAACAGGCGAATCAGTACCACTTGAAGTTTGCGAAGGAGAAGAAGTATTAAGTGGATGTATTAATATAAGCGGAATGATAACAGTTGAAGTTACAAAGGAATTCGGGGAATCTACTGTTGCAAAGATATTAGATTTAGTAGAAAATGCAAGCTCAAAAAAGGCACATACAGAGAACTTTATAACAAAGTTTGCAAAATATTATACACCAACTGTAATAGGAATAGCACTTTTAATTTGTATAATTCCAAATATCATACTAGAAAATTCAGATTTTGCAATGTGGCTACATAGAGCACTAATATTTTTAGTTGTATCTTGCCCTTGTGCACTTGTAATATCAATACCACTTAGCTTTTTTGGTGGAATTGGAGGAGCATCAAAGACCGGAATATTAGTAAAAGGTGGAAATTATTTAGAAGCACTTACAAAAGTAGATACGATAGTTTTTGATAAAACTGGAACTTTAACAAAAGGAGTATTTAAAGTACAAAATATAGTTCCATCAAGTGAATATTCAAAAGAAGAAATATTAAAATTAGCAGCTTACACTGAATATTATTCAAATCACCCAATAGCAAATTCAATAAAGGAAGCTTATTCAGAAGATATAGACATATCTAAGATAGATAATGTAGAAGAAATATCAGGACTTGGAGTTTCAGCGAATGTCGATAATAAAAATGTATGTGTAGGAAATCATAAGCTTATGGAAAAAATGGGATTTCCAAAAGAATATAAAGAAGAAATTGGAACGATAGTAAATATTGCAATAGATAATAAATATGCAGGATATATAGTTATTTCTGATGAAATAAAAGAAGATGCAAAAAGCGCGATTGAAAATCTTAAAAAAGTAAAGAATATAAAAGAAACAGTAATGCTAACAGGAGATTTAAAATCTGTTGCAGAAAAAATTGGAAAAGATATAAATATAGATAAAGTTTATTCAGAATTATTGCCAGATGGAAAAGTAGAGGCACTAGAAAAAATAATGGAAGGTAAAAAAGGAAAAGTTGCTTTTGTAGGAGATGGAATAAATGATGCACCAGTTCTTGCAAGAGCAGATGTAGGAATTGCTATGGGTGGACTTCGGAGCAGATTCTGCAATAGAAGCAGCAGATGTTGTAATTATGACAGATGAGCCTTCAAAAATAGAAAAATTACTTAAAATATCTAAAAAAACATTGAATGTTGCATATCAAAATATATATTTAGCAATCGGAATAAAAGTATTAGTATTAATTTTAAGTGCATTTGGAGTAGCAAATATGTGGCAAGCTGTATTTGCTGATGTAGGTGTAACTGTTATTGCAGTGTTTAATTCACTTAGAGTTTTGAAAGTTGAAAAGTAGATAATAGATATAGAACTCTTGTGTTTGACTGATTTTTGAATAAAAATATATTTAATATATTGACAGGTTATTTAAAATGTGATAATCTAGTATTGAAAACTAGATTATCACATTTTGGAGGAAATATGAATAGAGTAAAATTAAAAGATAGAATACTTCCTAAGTACACAAAGGGTGAGGAAATATTTAATATGTCAACGCATATAGTAGGAGGAGCATTAGGAATTATTGCAACAGTTCTATGTGTAGTTATGGCTGCGATACATCATAATGTATATGGAATTGTCAGTGGAGCAATATTTGGTGTAACAATGATTTTACTTTATACTATGTCAAGCATATACCACGGTCTTAGACCAAACACAACAGGGAAGAAAGTTTTTCAAGTATTAGACCATTGTTCAATATTTTTACTTATTGCAGGTTCATATACACCATTTACATTATGCACATTAAGAGAAGATAATCCAGTAGTTGGTTGGACAATATTTGGACTTATATGGGGAATAGCAATACTTGGGATTGTTCTAAATTCTATAGATTTGAAGAAATATAAAAAATTTTCTATGATATGCTATCTAGGAATGGGATGGTGCATAATAGCAAGAGCACACAAGCTTCCAGAATTGTTAGGAACAGGTGGCTTTGCTCTATTACTTGCAGGAGGAATCATATATACAATAGGAGCTGTGCTTTATGGGATAGGAAAAAAGCATAAGTATATTCATTCAATTTTCCATATATCAATTTGTTTAGCAAACTTCTTACATTTCTTATGTATATTGTTATATGTAATGTAAAAGAAATTAAATAATTAATAAATTAAACCGAACGAGCGGTCAGAAATATGCAAAGTTTTTAAAAAACCTTGCATATTTTTTTATTAAATAATATAATTGTTAATATCAAAATTTAGATAAAAATAGTTTCAAATGCATAAGAGAAAGGAATGATAATTACTATGCAAAAACAAGTACATGAAATTATGGAAATAAGAGATTTAAAAGATATGCTCAAAAAATCTGGAGAACTATATGGAGATAGACCAGCATATAGATTTAAAACAGATGTAGAGGGAGAATTTAGCATAATAACACATAAAGAATATAGAGAAATGGTAGATGCATTAGGAACAGCATTTATGAAATTAGGATTAAAAGGAAAAAGAATAGGTGTAATTGGAGAAAACAGATATGAATGGGGAATTGCATATCTTGCAGTAACTTGTGGAACAGGAATAGTAGTCCCACTTGATAAAGCTCTACCAGAAAATGAAATAAGAAGCTTAATAGAACGTTCTGGAATAGAAGCAATATGCTATTCAGGAAAATATGATGAGATTATGAAAAGAGCAAAAGAAGATGGAAAAGGAAAATTAAAAAGCTTAATTAATATGGATTTAGAGAAACACGAAGATGGAGTTTATTCATTTAAAGAATTAATACAAAGAGGTAAGACATTAATTGCAGAAGGTGATAGAAGCTTCTTAGATGCTGAAATAGATCCAGAAGCAATGGATATGATGCTATTTACATCAGGTACAACTTCAACTGCAAAAGCAGTACAATTATCTCATAGAATAATATGTGCAAATCTTATGGATATAGCAAGGGTACTTGAAATAAATGACAAAGATACTATGCTATCATTCTTACCAATGCACCACGCATTTGAATGTACAGTAGGATTTTTATATCCAATGTACAAAGGTACAGAAATTGTAATTTGCGAAGGAATAAAACATATAGCTGATAACCTTAAAGAATTTAAAGTATCTGTTATGGTTTCTGTTCCAATATTATATGAAAATATGTATAAAAAATTATTAAAAGCTATCGAGAAAAAAGGTAAATTAGAGACAGTAAAAAAAGGACTAAAGATAAGCAATATGCTATCAAAAGTACATATTGATGTAAGAAAGAAATTATTCAAAGAAATACACGAAACACTTGGAGGAAGAGTTAGACTATTTGTTAGTGGAGCCGCAGGATTAGATCCAGAAGTAGAAAAAGGATATAATGAACTTGGTATAAGATTAATACAAGGATATGGTTTAACAGAGACAGCTCCAGTAGTAGCTGCAAATACAGACTTCGTATATAGATTAGGATCTGTTGGACCAGTATTTCCAAGCTTAGAGGCAAGAATAGGTAACCCTGATGAAAATGGGGTTGGAGAAATTCAAATAAAAGGACCAAGTGTAATGATTGGATACTATGAAAACGACGAGGCTAACAAAGAAGCATTTGATGGTGAATGGTTTAGAACAGGAGATATAGGATATATAGATAAAGATGGATTTATATTCATATCAGGAAGAGAAAAAAGCGTTATAGTTTTGAAAAATGGTAAGAATGTATTCCCAGAAGAAATAGAAAGTTTAATAAATAGAATCGAAGGCGTATCAGAAAGTATGGTATATGGAAAGCCTGAAGCCGATGGAGATTGTAAAGTTTGTGCAAAAATTGTATATGATCCAGAAGTAACAGAAGAAATGTACAAGACTAGAGATGAAGCGGAAATCTACGAAATATTAAAAAAGAAAGTAAAAGAAATTAATAAAAAAATGCCAGCGTACAAATATGTTAGGGATATAATAGTTACAACAGAACCTCTAATAAAGACGACAACCGCTAAAATCAAGAGACACGAGGAACTTGCAAAAATTTTGTAAAATAAACAAAAAAACTGTTGACAATTGTAATAATTTTGTAATAAAATTGTAATTGAAATTTAAAATGAAATTTTAAATCTACTATTGTAGTATTTTGTTAAATGTTATATAATCATAGTAGCGGATATAACATTAGTACGAAGGAGGGAGGTTTACAATGCTAAGAAAGAAGAATACTGGCATAGTAAACATAAGAATGGTAATAACCGAAGAAAAAATCTTATCAAATATTGATAAAGTCCAAAAATTGATTAATCCAAATAGCAAAAAACAGATAGTTCAATTAGATGACGATGCATATTTTAAAGACTTAATAGAGTCAATAAAAATGTATCTAATCGAATACCCAAAGAAGAAGAATTTCCCAGCTTCCGTATATAAAGCAGCTTACGGATTGGTTGAATACGCTACAAATCAATTTGAGGAAAACACAAAACAAATAGAAGAATTGATAAGACAAAGAGAAAAAAATATTGGCTTGTCAGCTGAGTTAAAAGAATTATTACAAACTGTAACAGATAAAGAAAAAGATTGGAAAGTATATGTTAAAAATGCTTCAAAAGTATTCCCAGAAGACATGATAGAAGCCCTAGGGATTATAGGAAGAGCAAAGACGGATACATCTGATAATTATAAAGATGCAGTTAAACTTGTTGAAGCAAGAATTTCAAATCTTGAAGCAAACTTACATATCGAAATAGATATGGAAAGAATAGAAGATAGATCAAAAGCATTAAGCTATATTGGAATAGAAGTAGCAGATGCACTAAAAGGAATACCTACACCATTAGAAATTGTAGAAGAAGAACAAAAGGCAAAAGTAGAACAAGAACAATACCTAGAAGAAACAAGAGTGGAAGTTAAACCATCTCTATGGCAAAGAATTAAACAAAGTAAAGTTGCAAGAGCTTTGACATATCTATTTAAAATTAGAATTACGGTGGATACGAAGGCACTTCCTGAAGGTAAAGGCGAATAAAATAATAAATATAAATTACGAAAGCACCGATTACGGTGCTTTTATTTTAAAAAAAGGAATGATGGAAAATGAGTAAATTTGATGAAATATACCTAGATCTATGTGAGAAGATTTTAAAAGAAGGATATTATGACCAAAACAGAACAGGAATTGCAACATATAAATTACCACATCAAATAATGCAGTTTGATTTAGCAGAGGAGTTTCCAATACTTACAACAAAATTTGTAGCATTTAAAACAGCAGTCAAAGAACTTTTGTGGATATTCCAAAAACAATCAAATAGTGTAAAAGAATTACAAGCAGAAAATGTACATATTTGGGACGAATGGGAAATGGAAGATGGAACAATAGGAACAGCCTATGGATGGATAGTAAGAGAATTTAAACAAATAGATACATTAATAAACAAATTAAAAACAAATCCACAAGATAGAAGAATGTTAATAAATTTATGGCAAATTCCATATCTTGATACAGGAGCATTATATCCTTGTGTATATAACAGTTGTTGGGATGTTACAGATGGAAAACTTAATTGCATGCTAACAATTCGTTCAAATGATTTACCACTTGGAAATCCATTTAATGTAGCACAATATGCAGTATTAGTTCATTTAATTGCACAAGTTACAGGATTTAAAGTAGGACTTTTGACAGTATGTATAAATAATGCCCATATATATGAAAATCAGATAGACGGAATAAAAGAACAAATATCTAGAAGAAAAGATGCTTTACCTGCACCAAAACTATGGATAAATCCAGAAATAAAGGATTTCTATGATTTTACAATAGACGATATAAAACTTATAGATTATAAGCATTTAGGTAAAATTGATATGCCAGTTGCAGTTTAAACAATAAACTTCGTCTTGCGTTGTCAAGCTTCGTATAAATAATCCTCGATGACCAAAAGGTCTATCTGCGGTTATTTAACTCGCTTTCCTAGCAATACTCGTTTCTTGTTCAAACTTATAAATTAGAAATAATAGTAAAGGAGATACGATATGTTAAGTATAATAGTAGCAATCGCAAAAAATAATGTTATAGGAAAAGATAATAAACTTATATGGCATATTCCAGAAGATTTAAAAAGATTTAAAAGAATAACGACAGGCAAAACTATTATAATGGGAAGGAATACGTTTCTATCATTAGGAAGAGTACTTCCAGAAAGAAAACATGTAGTATTAACACATCTACAAGAAACTGTATCTGATAACGAACAAGTTAAAACAGTATATAGCTTAGACGATTTGAAAGAATACATTGAAAACGACGAAGAAAATTTTGTAATAGGTGGGGCAATGATGTATAAGACACTTATGCCTTATGCAAATAAAATGTATATAACTGAAATAGATCAAGAATTCGAGGGTGATGTATATTTCCCAGAGATAAATAAAAATGAATGGAAGGAAGTAGAAAGAACACCAGGTCTAACAGACGAAAAGAATACATATAAATATAGCTATGTAACATATATCAGAAAATAATTCAAAAATTTCAAAAAAAGTATTGACAAAACATGCAACAACAAGTATAATAAACAATGTTGAAACTTTGCAGGTGTAGTTCAATGGTAGAACCTCAGCCTTCCAAGCTGATGACGCGGGTTCGATTCCCGCTACCTGCTCCAACAATTACATCCTTTAAGGATGTTTTTCTTTCAAAATAATATATGCTCCTTTAGCTCAGTTGGTTAGAGCAACCGGCTCATAACCGGTAGGTCCAAGGTTCGAGCCCTTGAAGGAGCACCAAATTACCACTAGATAATATAATCTAGTGTTTTTTGTTTTTTTTCAAAAATTTTAAAAATATGAATAATTTATCAAAAAATGAATAATAATAGATACATAAGAAAAATATGAAAGGATGAATATTATGAAAGTTATAGACACAATTGCATTAGTACTAATCATAATAGGAGCTATCAACTGGGGATTAATAGGATTATTTAATTTCAACTTAGTAGATACAATCTTTGGTACTATGTCAGTAATTAGCAGAATAATTTATACATTAGTTGGAATATCAGGATTATGGGGAATAAAATTATTATTTGCAAATAATGACTAAACGATGTATAAATATTAAAAGACCAAATACAAAAATTCCAGTGAATTTTTCACTGGAATTTTTGTATATATTATTTTTGTTTAATTGTATATGAATCTTGCATAGCTTTAATTGAATTTGCTTCATCTTGAGATAAATAGTTGTTTTTTACCATTGCATCTAAAACTTGCACTTGTCTTTCCTTTGCTAGTTTTTCATTTGTAGTTGGAGCATAAAGTGAAGGAGCATTAGGAACTCCTGCAAGAAGAGTTGCTTCATATAATGTTAAATCAGAAGGCTTTTTGTTAAAATATCCCATACTTGCATCATAAATATTATAATATCCATTTCCGTAGTAAATATTATTTATATATAATTCTAAAATCTCATTTTTAGAATAATTCTTTTCAAGCTTACGTACAACAAATAGTTCTGCAACTTTTCTATAAAAAGTTTTCTTTTGAGAGAAACACAAATTTTTTGCAACTTGCTGAGTCAAAGAACTGCCGACCTTCCACAAGCTCCATAGCTTGTATGTTTTTTACAAGTGCACGCATTGTAGAAACAATATCAACTCCATTATGAGAATAAAATCTATGATCTTCTATTGCAACAACAGCATCTTTATAATACTTAGGAAGTTCTGTAAATGAAACAAAATGCTCATCATTTTTTATAGTAGCAATTCTATCTTCAAGACTAGCTTCATTCATAGCATCTTTATATAATGAATAACCCCTAAATACCGTATAAGAGACTGCTATTAAAACTATAATTAACAATATTAAAAAAATCCTTTTTACTATTTTCATAAAATTATCACGCCCATTACTATATTAAATATATTGAAAATATATCTCTTAATAGATATTATACACTAAATAAAAAATAAAAAAAAGATTATTCAAGAAATTTTGTAAAAAATAGAAGGAAAAAGATTTTTTTTGGCGAATAATAAAATGTACATAAAAAACAAAAGAATGTACAAAATAATAACATTATATAAGGCGGTGAACAAACAATGCAAATAACAGACGTACGTTTAAGAAAAGTTAATTCAGAAAACAGAATGAAAGCTGTTGCTTCTGTAACATTTGATAACGAATTCGTAATTCACGATATCAAAGTTATCGAAAGTCAAAATGGATTATTTATAGCTATGCCTAGCAGAAAAACTCCTAACGGAGAATTCAAAGATATAGCTCATCCAATCAACGCTGATACAAGAGAAAAGATTCAAAAAGCTATATTAGAAGCTTATGAAGCTCCTGAAGCTGAAGAATCAACAGAATCAGCAGAATAATAAAATAATAATAAAAAATTATTCTATTCAAAAAAACTCGCTACACAATTAAAGTGTAGCGAGTTTTTTGGATACTATAATAATTATAAAATTTACTAAAATTACATAATTTTTGAAATATTTTTTAAAATTTGCTTGACATACGGCTATAAGCATTGTATAATAATTAGGTGCGAAATTTTGCGTTGAAGCAGAATGTGGCTACATCCTTACAAACCGTAAGGAATGGAGGGAACTTCTGTGGAGCAGTCGTGGCTAAGACCAAGGCGATAAGTTTTTATATAATAAACGCTTATCCCAAGAAAAATTTAATATTACTTGGGATTATATAATAGATGAACTGGAAACACCAGGATGCGTTTTATAACTTGCCAAGGTAACATTATTATAAAGGAGGGAATTTGTACTATGGCAGTAAAAAGCAATGTAACAGGTAGTGAAAAAATTAGAATAAGATTAAAGGCTTATGATCATGTTATTTTAGAACAGTCTGCTGAGAAGATAGTAGATACTGCTAAAAGAACAGGAGCTAAAGTTTCAGGCCCTATTCCATTACCAACACAAAAAGAAGTAGTAACAATTTTACGTTGTCCTCACAAAGACAAAGATTCAAGAGAACAATTTGAAATGAGAACACATAAAAGAGTTATTGACATTTTTTACCCAACACAAAAAACAGTTGATAGTCTAATGAAATTAGAATTACCTGCTGGTGTTGACATTGAAATGAAACTTTAATTTTTAAAATATAGATGTAGATAAAATCATCTAGTAAATCAAAGCAGAAAGGAGAAAACGAAATGAATAAAACAATTATAGGTAAAAAGCTAGGAATGACACAAATATTTAATGAGAATGGAATAGTCGTTCCTGTAACAGTTATAGAAGCTGGACCTTGCACAGTTACTCAAATAAAGACAGAAGAAACAGACGGATATAGTAGTATACAATTAGGGTTCGGGGATGTTAAAGAAAAACATTTAAATAAACCTTTAAAAGGACATTTTGCTAAATCTAAACTTGCTTTAAAGAAACATTTAAGAGAATTTAGAGTAAGTAATGTAGATGAAGTTAAAGTCGGAGACGAAATAAAGGTAGATGTTTTCGAACAAGGAGATAAAGTAGATATACAAGGTATAACAAAAGGAAAGGGATTCCAAGGCGTTATTAAGCGTCACGGACAACACAGAGGACCAATGGGACATGGATCTATGTATCATAGAAGACCAGGTTCAATGGGCTCTACATCAACTCCAGGAAGAGTTTACAAAGGTAAAAAACTTCCAGGACATATGGGATGTGAAACTGTTACAATTCAAAACTTAGATGTTGTAAAAATTGATACTGATAAAAATGTAATATTAGTTAAAGGTAGTGTACCAGGAGCTAAAGGTGCAATACTAAAAATAAAAAAATCAGTTAAGTCAGCATAACAAATTAGGAAGGAGGAAATAAAATGCCAAAAGTAGATGTTTATGATATAAAAGGTAAAAAAGTTAGCGATATAGATTTAAAAGAAGAAATATTTGGTATAGTACCAAATGAAAGCTTAGTACACAGTGTACTTGTAAACTATTTAGCTAATCAAAGACAAGGAACACAAAGCACTAAAACTAGAGCAGAAGTTTCTGGTGGTGGAAAGAAACCTTGGAAACAAAAAGAAACAGGTAGAGCAAGACAAGGAAGTACTCGTGCTCCACAATGGATAAAAGGTGGTATAGCTTTAGGACCAAAACCTCG
>CANRFH010000032.1 GCA_947629835.1 uncultured Clostridia bacterium
TACCTTCTCCAAGTAAAAAGGGAGGAGATAAAAAAATGGTCAAAAAGAATTTTTTAAAAAGCAGTTTAATAGTGCTAGCAGTTTTAGCTGTAGCATTAATACCAACAGCTAGCGTAAATGCAGCTATTGATAATAGAGATGTTCCAACCTTAGCATATAGTGCACATGTGCAAGGACTTGGATGGATGGGTAGAAAAAGTGCAGGAACAAAAGTAAATGAGGTAAACACAATAGCTGGGACAGAAGGACAATGCAAAAGAGTTGAAGCTTTAAGAGTTTCTTTTGATGCTCCATCAACTGTAACACTTAAATATAATGCACACATTCAAGGAATTGGATGGACAGGATGGACAGAAATAAAAGATGATAATCAATTAGTCGGAACAGAAGGACAATGCAAAAGATTAGAAGCAATTAAGTTTTCTGTAACAGGACTTGAAGGATTCCAAATCAAATATCGTGCACATGTACAAACATATGGCTGGATGGATTGGCAAACAGCTAATGAATCAGAAAGCCTAGCAACAATAGCAGGAACAGAAGGAGAATGCAAGAGAATCGAATCACTACAAATATTAATATTAAATGATGCACAAGCAGCAGAATTCGATTTAAGACAACAAGCTATAAAAGAATTAAAAGCTTATGCTAACCCAACAGAATTTACAATGAACGCAAAACTATTAGCAGAAACACTTGAAAAACAAATAGCTGAAATAGAAGACGCTTCAGGTAAATCAGCAATAAATACTGCTTTAAATACAGCTAAAGGTGCTGTAGATACATTAATGAATGATAGAGAAGTTAGAACTGCAATAGCTAATTTATGCAAAACATTAGATGAAAACTACTTTATTAAACAAGATCAATTAGATCAAGCTTTAACAGCTGGAGAACTAAAAGGAGTTAAACTACTTGAAGTTCCAAGTGTAAAACAAGCTATAGCAGATGCTAAAGCAGAGTTATATAACAAAGAAGAATATGAAACGAAAGATTTCGCAGATAAATCTGGAAAATATTTTACTGAAGTATACAATGCAGCTAAAAAAGCAGTATTAAATTATGCGGCAGAATCATTGGAGACTTTATACAATGCAGAAGCTGATGAAACTCACGATAATAAAGTATTATCAAAAGGTAGCTACAAAAAAGCTAAAGCTGGAACAACAAACGGTTTATCATTTAATTTAGATGAAATAGATAAGATAAGTGATGATGACTTACATACAAAAGTGACAATGGCTAAGTTAAAAACTTTCTTCAATACTAAATTAGTTAGAAATATAGAAATAACTACATTAAGGAAGTCTTATCAAGAACATCTAGCTGTTACAGATGAAGGTCTTGGTAGTGATAATGATGTATATTACTATAATCAAGTAATCAGCAAAAATGAAAAACTTCAACCAGCAGGTCTATTAGAAACAGGAGTAGGATACTATTATCATGTTTCTTGGGTAACAGATGCTATTCATGATGGTATAGATGATATGGACACAGCGATGAATGCTCCACAATTAGAGACAATATTTAAAAACACTAAAGATAATGCACTAGCAGGATTAGTAAGATTTGTTACTAAATTAAGAAATGACTTAAGTGGATTAAATGCAACAGAAAAAGTTTTAAGTGACGCTGAAATAACAAAAATAAATAAAGTGTTATCTAGCAACGACTTAACAGCAAAAGATTTAGTTACTGCTTGTGAAAATATGATAAAATCATTAAGTTTATAAGCTAATTAAATTAAAAAGATAAGTAAAAAATAAGGTGTCCATATAGACACCTTATTTTTTACAATAAAGATATTTACTATCTATTTTACAACAACTTCACTATTTGGTCTTAATGAATAGATTATTGCATCTTTTTCTGATAAAACTTTATTTTCTGTAAATCCTTGGATGTTTGAACCTGCATATGATGTATTTACAGTTTTAACTGAAGATATTGGATTTGCACTTGTATCTTCTACAACTAGAACTGCTGCAGCTTGTGCACTTTTTACAGTAGAATTTGTTATTCTAAGATCAAATTTTTCTGTATCTTTTCCATATCCAGCTTTAACCTTTAGTAGAATAGCAGATCCACAAATGTCATCACCATGACCATTTAATGTTGTACCTTGATTAGCTTTAGCTATTGCTGTTGATGGGCTTGCATTTGTAGAAGTTATTGTTGAACCAGTAACTGTCAAACTTCCACCTGCAACTTCGATTCCATCTTTTCCTGTCATAGTTACGTTTGAGAATGTATTATCACCAGTTGCTGGTAAGTAAGCTACTCTATACTCTGATGTATATTTTCCACCTGTAACTTTGAATGATGTATTCTTAGTTGAACCATTTGTTACTAATGCCCAAGTACTTGCTCCTGTAACATCTACATTTACATTATTTAATGTTACTGTACCATTATTACCTAAAGCACTAACAGCATAGTCACTTGTAGCTTTAATTTCTACATTGTTAAGTGTTACTGGAGTTTTTGATAAGTCACGTTCTTTTATGTCTTTTGCAGTATCTCCTACAAGTGCTACTGCTCTATCTTTAACTTCCATTGTTCCACCAGTAACTCTTAAGCTACCTTCAACAACTTTAATTCCTTCACCATTTTTATTTACGAATTTTCCATTATTAACTGTTAAATTTCCACTTGATTCAAACATATAGTTGCTAGCTGGACCATTAACTGTTGTTCCGTTTAAATCAATTGTTAAATTTGCTTTTTTATCAATTTTTGCAGCTGCTGCAAGAGTTTGAGCAACTGAATCTTCTTCTAATATAATGTTTGTTACATATGGTAAGTTTGCAGCATCTTCTAATATTCCGTCTGAATCTCCTACATCAGTAGCTTCATATTTTCCAGCTACTGTAAATGTACCATTTTCACTAACTTTAACATTATCATTTTGACTAGTCATATTAGTTCCAAGATATTTAGTAACAACATTTCCATCTACTACTAATTTTGAAGCAGTTGCTACATCTAATTCTGTTGCTACTTCTAATGTAACACCAGCAGGTACTGTAAGTGTTTCGTTTATACCACTTAATGTAACTTTTTCTGCTTTTACTTCCTTAGTACCATTTGTATATGCTTTTGTTAAAGCATCTTGTAATGTTGTTTTTTCTCCGCTATTATGTCCGCATAAAGCACATGCTTGTTGATATTCTGTTGCTCCAGAACTTGTTGGTGTCCATTCTCCATATGAACATTTAGCTGTTCCCTGTAATACACCTTTGTAAGAAATTGAATGTGTTCCATTTCCATTATCTTCATAAGTATATTCTGATGTAGGTACAACTACTATTTCAAATGCTTCCATTCTCTTAGATTCTCCAGATGTTCCAGCATATGTATTTGGATCATCTGCGTCTACCCAATCTAACCATCCATATGTTTGAACATGTGCACGATATAATAATTTATATCCTTGTGCTTTTAATCCTTCTACAGATATTTGTAAAGCTTCAACTCTTTTGCTTTCACCTGTTGTTCCAGCTATTGCTGTATGTCCTGCTGTAGTATCAGCTGTTACCCAATCTTGCCATCCATATGTTTGAACGTGAGCACGATATTTAAGTGTTACTCCTGGTAATGTTGAAAGGTTAACTTCTAAAGCTTCCATTCTTTTGCTTTCGCCTATTGTTCCAGCATAATTCTTAGCAGCATCTTTAGCTGTTAATTCGCTGTTTGGAGCTTTATTTGTTTTATCCCAACCATATGTCTGCATATGTGCGCTATATGATATAATTGGTTTGCTTGCAGCTAATGATATTGTAGGTATTATTGGTAACATCATTGCTACTGCAATAGCGATTACTAAACTGCTTTTTAAAAAATTCTTTTTGACCATTTTTTTATCTCCTCCCTTTTTACTTAGAGAAGATAGCTATGGTAAAACGCATGAGAATAAATAATTACAACAGATTTATATACCAAAGTATGCAGTAAAAGTATGCAATAAAATCATGAAATATGCTTAATCAAGCACTTTTTGGTATGCTACATAGCTTCTAAAATGTTTGAGTATGCAATAGGGTATGCAGTAGAGATGCAATATTTAAATTAAATAAAGTAAAGTAATTTTAGATATTAGTAGTAAAATTTTAGTTTTTATGTTATAATAATCATATAACGGAGGAATAAAATATGAATAATATAGAATTAATGAATTTTTGGTTAGAAAGTTCTGATAGAGATTATGAATCAATGATAAAAAATTATGAAACAAAACAATATACATGGTCTTTATTCATAGGGCATTTAGTATTAGAAAAGTTACTTAAAGCATTGTATGCCAAATTAAATAAGACTAATCCATATCCACCTAAAATTCATAATTTAAATATATTGGCAGAAAAATGTAATTTAGCTTTAAATGAAAATCAAATAAAAATTCTATTTACGTGTAATTCATTTAATATTAGCTCAAGATATGAAGATTATAAAAATGAGTTTTATAATAAATGTACAGAAAAATATACAAGAGAACAAATTAATAATATTGATAGTATAAGACAATATCTAAAAAGTATTTTAGAAAAACAATAAATTTATACTGAAAGGAGACGTTCAAAATGAATAAAAAAAATGTTAGTGTTGATATAATAAACATTGTAAAAAAATATATTGATGAAATTTCAAAGAAATTTGAAATAAAATCAGTATATCTATTTGGTTCTTATGCAAAAGGAACTAATAATCAAGATAGTGACATAGATGTAGCTATTGTTTTAGATAGTAATATTGATACAATTGATTTAATGATTGACTTAATGATATTAACACAAAATATAGATTTAAGAATAGAACCACACCCAATAAAAGAGGATGATTTTGAAGAAGGGAACCCTTTTATAGATGAAATTAAAAATACTGGACTAAAAGTTGCTTAGTGGATTGTAAATATTTATATTTTATAATAATTTTAAAGTAACGATATGATATCTATTTCAAAAAAGTGTCCTTTTCCAGTTTTTTTGGAATAAATATTGATAAAGAATACTAAAATATGCAGATACTATTGAGTATCTGCATAAAAAATGCTATATTATATATTTTTATACTATAAAATATTCTATAGCCCCTGTTTTTCTAAATAATTTGAAACTTTTTCTATTTCACTTAGATTAAATTCCTTAAAAACAGATGTATAAATATCAAGAGTAATTTCTACTTTTTTATGCCCCAAAATTTGTTGTAATGCTTTAACTTGCATTCCACTTTCTATGCATCTTGTTGCATATGTATGTCTTAACATATGAGTATGTAAATGTTTAGCAATATGTTCTTTTTTATTTAATCTACGCAAGTAATAATTGATATCTGGTGGGGTAATATAACGGTCTTTAATAAAATCATAAAAAATCAAATCAGAATGTTCTTTGCTATTAGCTTTTAATAAATCTCTTTTTTTCTGTGCTTCTTGCAGTATTCTTTTAACTTTTTTATCAATTATTAAAGTCCTTTTTGAAGTTTCAGTTTTTGTAGTTTTACCCATAATTATATTGTAATTTTCATCTTGTGTAAGTGTTCTATATATAGTTAAAGTATTTTTTTTATAATCTATACAGTCATCACTTAATGCCAAAACTTCACCAATTCTTAATCCTGTATATAATTGCATCAAAATAATATACTTATATTTATGTTCGCTCCTTTCTAAAATTTTTAATAATTTCTTGTGTTCTTCTAAAGTTAAAGCTTCAGTTTTTTTATCAGCCAAAGTTGATTTTGGCTTTTCTATACTTTCGTTATTCATAGGATTAAATAAAATAAGTCTATCTGATAGAGCTATTCTAAATGTTTTATTCATAAACCTATAAATTTTGTTAATAGTATTGTTGCTATATTTTGTTATATTAGGCAATACTTTTCTAATATCTTGAGCAGTTATCTTTTGTATTGGCATATTTATTATCTCTTGGCAATTATTTTCTATCTGCTTTATTGCTTCAAGATCTCTTTTGTATGTACGAGAAGTAACCTTATTAGTTTTGTACTTATTCTCTACATATTCTCTTAAAATTTCTATAAAAGTTTTATCTGTTGTACCTATATAGCTACCTTGCTTTAAGTCGTTTTTCAATTTTAGAACTCTTGATTTAAATTCTTTGACAGATTCTTTTTTTCTTTGCTTAATAGTTTTTCTTGTCCCATCTATCATGCATTGAAAAACCCATAGTTGCAATACTTCGCTATAATACAATGTTCCGTTCACCGGTTTCCCACCGATTTGACTTTTTTGTTTGTCCTTGTAATCATATTTTTCACTCCTTCTTATAAAACTTTATAACGTAATAATATCACATTTAGAGTGTTAAATAAACTTCTTAGAGTGTTTTAATAAATAAAATTTTATGTATTTTTCTACTGCATACTTGGGTATAATTTATATAAATCTATATAGTATTCTTAGAAAAATTATAGCAAATTAAGAAATTTTGACATAATAAAAGTAGACGATGGACCAATCCAACACACATAATTGTTGGTACTACATCGTCTGTTTTTATATTCTGTAATCTAATTATACGAAATTTTTAATATTTGTTAATAAATAGTTACAAGGATTATTGCTAAAATATTAACTATTGTTATTGCTTTTCAAGATCTAAAATTCTTTTTAAATTTTCCTCTAGTTCAATAATATCATTATTTAAAATATACCCATATACTTGTTAAATTAATACCTTCATAATCATGTACAATTCTATTTCTTAAACCTTTAATCATATTCCATTCAATATTAGGATATTTCTCAATTGTTTCTATTGAAATGTTTTTTACCAATTCTCCAATTTGGCTTATTGCAAATACTGTTGCATCAATTGTTTTTTTGTCTTCACAAAATTGTTCAAAAGTATATCCCTCAGTATATTTTATTGCTTTATTTATATATTCTATCATTTTAAGAAATGACAAGTATTATTTATCTTTCATATACTACAACTCCTGTTTTTTTAATTTCTTTATCTATCTTGGAATTTTTTATAATTTCTGATTTTTCAAAAGCATCTACTTGTTTTTGAAATGTTTCTTCAATTTTTGTAATTAAACTATATAATTTAAATCCCATTAAGACTTGTTTTGTATCAATAATTAAATCTATATCGCTATGTTTATCTGCTGTATTTTTAGCATACGAACCAAATAATATAACAGAATATACAGGAGTATTTTTTAATAATTTATCTAATATTATTTTAATCTCTTCTATACTATATACTTTTTCACTCATATATAATCTCCTAAAAAATAAATTTTTATATACTTAGTATATCATAAATAAAATTTTATATCAACATTTTAAAAAAATATGCATTTCTACTGCATACCCTATTGCATACCTGGGTGTTTTTTAGTATAAGTTATAAGCTGAAAAGGCGTATTTATCAAAGGTTTTATGATTTTATTGCATACTTTTACTGCATACTTTGGAATATAAATCTGTTGTAATTGTTATTATGTCCATATTATAAGAGTTCTACCTTCTCCAAGTAAAAAGGGAGGAGATAAAAAAATGGTCAAAAAGAATTTTTTAAAAAGCAGTTTAATAGTGCTAGCTGTAGCAATAGCAGCTGTAGCATTAATACCAACAATAAGAGTAAACGCAGCAAGTAATGATGTTCCAACCTTAGCATATAGTGCACATGTGCAAGGAAAAGGATGGATGAAGGGAACAAGTGCTGGTGATACAGAAAGTAAAATAGATAATTCACTAGCTGGAACAGAAGGAAAATCATTAAGATTAGAGGCATTAAAAGTTACATTTACAGCACCAGAAGGTGTAACACTAAAGTATGATGCACATATCCAAGGTATTGGATGGACAGGAATGACAGCAATTACAGAAGCAAATCAATTAATTGGTACAGAAGGAGCATCTAAAAGATTAGAAGCTATCAGATTTGCTGTTACAGGTCTTGAAGGATATGAAATAGCATACCGTGCACATGTACAAGGAGAAGGATGGCAAGAATGGAAAATAGCTGACGAAACAGGAAGTGAAATGGCAGGAACTACAGGTCTAAGCAGAAGAATTGAAGCACTTGAAGTTTTAGTATTAAAAACAAGCAATGCTAAAGTATTCAATGCAAGACAAGAAGCAATTGCTGAATTAAATGAATATATCACTTCTGGAGACTACACAATGAATGAAAAATTACTAAAAGAAGCTGTTGCAGATGGAATTAAAAGCTTAAGTGATTTATCAAAAGTAGGTTCAACATCAGCAGTTGAAAGAACATTAAAAGATGCTAAAAAAGCAGTTGAAGCTATAATGGATGATAAAGAAGTAAATGAATCTCTTGATAACTTTAATGAAGCAGTAGACAAAATTGTAACTACTTATCTAGATAAGACTATTGCAGATAATGAAGATTTAGGAAAATATGCAGACCTAGATGTAGTAAAAGAAGCTGTAGCAGCAATGAAGGCAGATGCAGCCAAACAAGAAGAATATACAAAGGAAAATACAACTTATGGAACAGCAGCTAATCCTCAAGGATTGCTAAAGAAAGAAATAGTTACTTTAAATAAAGCTTTAGCAAATTATGGATTAGAATTACTAGAAGAAGTATACAATGATCAAAGCAGCAATGATGCTGGGCACAAAGTAATGAGCACAGAATTATATGAGTACAGAAAAGCAACATTAGAAAATAAAATAAAGAATGAAAATACAGATGTTGCTAAAATGGTAGGTTCTATAAACCAAATCAAACCTGATAAGACATTAGGTGAACTAAGAACAGCTGCTTATAAGACAATGTCAGACATGGTAAAAGATGCTGACAATTATCACGCAGTAGCAAATAAATCTAGCTCTGGCATAGATGAAAAAAATTCACAAGCATTAGCTTTAAGAGAAAAAGAATATGTACAAATATTATTAAGTGGAACAGCATATGAGGATTCTACAACATTTGGATCAATAGAACAAGTAACAGATATATTAAGAGAATATCAAGAAAACTTACAAGAATGCTACAATGCACCTGAAATAAATGAATTAAAGGAAACAACAGAAGTAGCAATAAAAGATGTAGCAAGAGATTACTTAAAATTAATAATTGAAAATTATAAAACAATAACAATCAATCAACCAAGTCCATACTACGAAAAAAGCGCTGCAAAAGGTTTGTATTTTGCAACGAAAGAAGACTGGAGATTAAACACAGCTTCTGAAGCCTATACAAACTTTGTAATGGAAATAAATGATGAAGCTAAAACATTAAAAGATATGAAACAACTTGTTTTATTAGCTATGTTGTCAAATATAAATGGTGATGGAACAATGGAAGGAGCACCTTATGTTGCAACAGATGGCAATGCTAAAGATAAAGTTGTTGTAAGATGGGTATGTGCACATTGCCATAATGGTTTAGATGCACAAGGAAAATGCAATACTGAAAATTGTGACCTTAACGCACAAGATTAATAACTGTTAATATTTAAAATTATCCGTGGTTTAAACTGAGGATAATACGAGTAAAAAATAGAGGGCTTAGCCCTCTATTTTTATTTGTATATAAATTATTTATAATGTAATTAAATGCTTATTAAACAGCTTCTGTTAAATTCTTTAAAACTTCTACAAAAGCATTAAGTAAACTTGTTGCTGTAGCATCTTCATTAGCTAATTCTGCAACTAGCTCATTATACTTTGGATTTGTTGCAGTTCTTAAAACTAATCCACTAGCATTGTCTAGGTCAACTAATTCATTTATTGTTTCATTAATAAATAATCTTAAACCACTTAACGCATCTGCTGTAGTTTCTTCTATTGTAGCATTAACTTCTGCACTGCTTCGAGTATTGTTAACAGCTATTTTTCCATCTGCTATTGCTTCTTTAATATATGAAATTTCACCATATGATGGCCATGTTCCCGGATAATTAGTTGCAATTTTCTCTAATTCAGGTGTAAATAATAATTTTAATTTATCAGCTACACCGGTTGTTACTTGTTTAGATCCACTCTTAAATATTGCTAGACTATAAGGACTTGTTGCTAGTATTGAATCCATTTGATCTTTAGCCCATGATTGTTGATCTTCAAGTTTTTCAAAAGAATCTTCCTCGTTATATAACTTATTTAGCTGGGTCTTAATATCACTAAAACCTAAATCCTTTTTTTCTTCTTCAGTATCAGATAAGGCTGTTTTTATTTCATTATAAGTACCTTGTTTTAATACTTTAGCATCAGTACTTGTAACTTTTGTATTATACATATCTTCTGCTAAATCTAATACATATTCTTTAAATGCATATCTGATAGATTTCTTAGCGTCGTCTAATAAAGTAGTAAAGTCTTCTGTTTTATAAGAATCCTTACTTGCAGCTTCTGCTTTTGCTACAGCTATAGCTTCTTTCATAGCAGGTAATTCATAATATTTTCCTAGTTCAGCTTTGCCTGCAACATCTCCGCCTAAAGTTTCATAAGTACCTGTTTGTTTTGACCATGTATCTATAGTCGCATTTAAATCTGTAAGTGCTTCATTTACAGCTCTATCCGTTAAAATATCGTCAATAGCTGCTTCAGCAGTAGTCAAAGCTGTAGCTATCTTTCCAACAGAATTATTAGAAAGTTTGTTAAGTTCTACTATTCCTTTTTCAATTTCTTGTTGCAATAATTTAGCATTAATTTTATAATCTCTTGCATCTGCATATGTTCTTAAATCTGAGATTGCTTCTTGTCTTGCATCAAATATATCTGCATCTGTTGTTTTTAAAATTAAAACTTCAATAGCTTCAATTCTCTTACTTTGTCCTTGTGTTCCAGCATATCCTGTTTCTGTTTGTGAGCTGTCAGCTGTTTTCCAGTCCATCCATCCATAACTTTGAACGTGTGCACGATATTTTATTTCATATCCTGTTAATCCGGTTACAGAAAACTTAATTGCTTCTAATCTCTTTGATTGTCCTTCTGTTCCAATTAATTGATTTGCTTCTGTTATTTCATTCCATCCTGTCCATCCAATACCTTGGATATGTGCATTATATTTTAAAACTACACCTGCAGGAGCTTTAAATGTAACTTTTAAAGCTTCTAGTCTTTGTGATTTTCCTTCTGATCCAGCTAATGATCTAGAAATTTCACTTTCTTCTTCTCCAGCTTTTGAGTTTGATGTCCATCCAACATTTTGAACATGTGCACTATATGTTAATGTTGGTACAATTTTATCTACACCTGATGCTGCTTTTACACCAGATATTGGTAAGAATGCAACAGTCATAGCAACAACTGCTAGCACTATTAAACTGCTTTTTAAAAAATTCTTTTTGACCATTTTTTTATCTCCTCCCTTTTTACTTAGAGAAGATAGCTATGGTAAAACGCATGAGAATAAAGAATTACAATAGATTTATATACCAAAGTATGCAGTAAAAGTATGCAATAAAATCATGAAACCTTTGATAAATACGCCTTTTCAGCTTATAACTTATACTAAAAAACACCCAAGTATGCAATAGGGTATGCAGTAGAAGGTTTATAAAAATTTAATTAAGAAATACTATATAAATTATAGTATAAATATCCCCCAGTATAGCTGGGGGTTTTCTCTAAAGTTAATAAAAATAAACGATGATGTAGTTTAATAACTAATACCTCATCGTTTATCTTATCTATTAAATAAATATTATTTATTTTTAATATATTTGCTAGCTCTTGCTGTTCCAATACGTATTATACTACCATTTTTTATCATTTTGCCTAAAACTGCTTCTATAGTTGTAGGGCTTACATCAGGAAGAATTTTACAAATGTCAGCTTTAGATATTGGAACTAAACTATTTAAAACAGTTGCTTCTATTCTGGCAGTTTTAGTAATTTTATTACTGTTTACTACATTAAATCTTTTATCTAATTCTTTATAACACATATAAAGTGTAGATAAAAAATTTTGTATAAAAGGTACATAATCGTTTTTTCCATCTTCCCAATTGTTAGAAGATTGCTTTAAAGCTTCATAATAATATCCTTTCATATTATTAATTTGTTCTTCAAAAGATATATATTTTCCAGCATCAAATCCATTTTTATATAAAAGGAGCAATGATAATAGCCTAGACATACGACCATTTCCATCACTAAATGGATGTATACATAGAAAGTCTAAAATAACACAAGGAATAAGTAATAGTTGATTAATATTTGAATTTTCTCTAGCCTCCATATATGCAAGCACTAATTGTTTTATAGCTTCAGGTGTTTCCTTTGCTGAAGTAGGTGTAAATCGTACTTTTCTATTTCCATCTTTATCTTCCTCAATAATATAATTATTATTTATTTTATATTTTCCTGCATTTTCATAAGTAGTATAATTCATCATAATTTCATGTAGTTTTAATATAGTTTCTTCTGTAAAGTCTAGATTCCTATATTCTAAATGAATTTTATTTAAGGCATCTCTATATCCTGCAATTTCAGCTTCATTATGATTTAAAGGTTTACTGCTTTGATTTACAATTTCAACTATACGTTTATCACTTGTAACAATACCCTCAATTGCATTAGAACTCTTAACAGATTGGACTTTGGCAATTTTCTCAAGTTCTGTAAATATTTTTTCAAATTCGTCTTTTCTAATATTAGATTCTGTTTTTAATGAGTATATTACTGATGTTAAATTTATTAAATTTGCTGGTAATACTCCATTATCTAAAAAAGAATAATTAAATTTTCTCATATTTCCTCCTCATTTTATATAAATATAACAACATTATTTATGTGCATATAGTTTGATTTATCTGCATATATTTTAACATTTTTTATGCAGATAGTCAATAGTATCTGCATATATTTAGTATTTACATTATGCAATAATAAAAATAATATTACTAAATTATTAATTTATGATATAAAAAGTATATACACAATCTACTGCATACCCTATTGCATACTTGAGTATTTTAGAGAATAAATATCAGGCTAAAAAGCCATAAGTTTCAATTATTACACAGTTTTATTGCATACTTTTACTGCATACTTTGGTATATAAATCTATTGTAATTCTTTATTCTCATGCGTTTTACCATAG
>CANRFH010000033.1 GCA_947629835.1 uncultured Clostridia bacterium
TCATTTTTATATTTGTTTATTTTTAAATATTTTTGATAAATTATCTTTCAAAACACTTGAAATAGAAGTAGTTTAACTAATTTTAATTAACAATATTTAATGTTAAATATCAAGTAAACTGGAAAACTGAAAATCCTCGTGTCAGTGGTTCGATTCCACTTCAAGCCACCAAAAAAAAAGAGAAAAGAACATTTCTCTTTTTTTTACGCATATTATTACAATATTTTTTAATTTATTTATGCAAAAAAGTTTTTTCAACGTAAAGTTTACTTGCAAAAGACTGAGCCACACTTTGAAGAAGAGATTGTTCAAAAGATATGTCATCAGGCACAGTATATTCTATTCCTTCAAATGTGTATAAAATAGCTCTTTCTAATGCGTCACAGAATTCATCATATGCTACATTAAATTTAGCAGTTTTTATAGCAAGAGTCATAAGTTCTGAAATATCATTAATACTGTAAATTTGTTTTAGTATACATATAACAAATAAAGTGACTATATGTATTTTATTATATTTTTTCTTTCTAGGTGGTTTTATAAGTCCCTGTTTTACATAGTTATTAATCATAGTTTTAGTTATGATTGTTTCTTCTTTATTACCAATATAATTTTTAAGATATTTTTCTAGTATAGTTACAGTTTGGTCCAAATACAAATCTAAATTTGGAAGTTCAGACCATCTTGGTATATGAAAATTAGAAATAGTAGTCTTTGACATATTAATTCCTCCATAAAAAATTACAAATGAATTATAACATATATTAACATAAAAATCAATGAAATAGATTAAAGTTCTAACACAAGCCCCAAGCGAATACAATTAAACAAAAAAAGTAAACTTTATGGGGGTCAGTGTAATGGGAAAAATAGTTTCACACAATTTGTCTGCATATAAAAATATTTATGCAGGCAAAAAATCCATAGAAGAACGTGCTTGCAATTTAGCACGATATATAATAGATTCAAAAGATACCGTAAGAGGAGCAGCAAAAAAGTTTCGGAATATCTAAATCAACGGTACACAAAGATGTAAGCGAAAGATTAGTAAAGATAAACCCAGTTCTAGCATTAGAAGTTAGAAAAATACTTGATGAAAATAAAGCAGAAAGACATATAAGAGGGGGAATGGCGACTAAATTAAAATATACGAGGAAAAATAATGCAAGTTAAAAATTAACGAAATCTTAATAATATTATTTTAACAAAAGTACTTTATCTTTTAGAAGTTTTGTATTATAATATTAATGTCATAAATTGTATTTAAAAAATACAAAACTCTCTAAGGAGGATAAATATATGAAAGACGATGAAAAGAAAAAAAAGGGTACAAACGAAGACAAATCTAACGACGAGACAATAGTATATAAGGTATCTAAGAAAAAAAGAAAAAATAAAAGTAAAGAGAAGAAAAAGAAAAAACATCCAAAATTGAGATTGTTTATAAAGATAATGCTAATAATATTTGTTCTACTTGCAGTTATTGGAGGAGGAGTATTAGGAGCAATAATATATAGATGTATGTATGGAGATTGGGCATTATCAAAAGAAGATTTAAATATTAAATACCTAAACTCAACTGTATATGATATAAATGGTGATTTACTTGCAACATTATCTGGAAACGAAAATAGAGAGATAATAAGCAAGGAAGATATGTCAAAATATCTACCTGATGCTTTCATTTCCATAGAAGACGAAAGATTCAATGTACATCATGGAGTTGACTGGAAAAGAACAGGTGGAGCAATATTAACTTTCTTTACACATAACGGAGAATCTTCATTTGGTGGAAGTACAATAACTCAACAATTAATAAAGAACCTAACTGATGAGAGAGAAGATAGCGGAATTGCAGGAGCATTAAGAAAAATAAAGGAAATAGTAAGAGCTTACCAAGTAGAAAATATATTATCAAAAGATCAAATAATTGAACTTTACTTAAATTTAATTCCACTTGGAAATGTATATGGAGTTCAAATGGCATCTAGGTATTACTTTGATAAGGATGCAAAAGATTTGACATTAGTTGAATCTGCATATCTTGCAGGAATAACACATGCACCAAGTACATATAACCCTTTTGGAGAAACAGATAGAACAGAAAGAATAAATACAAGAGTAAAAAGTGTTTTAGGCAAAATGTTAGAACTTAATAAAATTAGCAAGGAAGAATATGATTCAGCTATAAAGGAAGTAGATGCTGGAATAAAATTTACAAAAGGCAAAGTATCTCAAATGAACAATCTAACATACCATACAGAAGCAGCTTTAAAAGAGATAACAAAAGATTTAATGGAAAAAAATGGATGGGAAGATAAAGTTGCACAAATGCATTTGTATGGTGATGGATATAAAATATATACAACTTATGATCCAAAAGCACAAGCAGCAGTTGATAAGCAATATATAGATAATAGTAAAAAATGGACTTCATCATATAAAACTGTAACTAGAAAAAATTCAGATGGAAGTAGTGAAAAATTTAAAGTAAGGCTAGAATCAGCAATGGTAATAATAGACCACAAGACAGGTCAAGTTGTTGCTGGATATAGTGGATTTGGAGAAAAGACAGAAGAAAATGCACAAGGAAAAAATAGGATGACAAGTGTAATACATAGCCCAGGATCTTCTATAAAACCACTTGCAGTAATTGGACCAAGTTTACAAGAAGGAAAAATAACAGCAGGTACGGTAGTAGATGATATACCATTCTCTGTTGGTGGATATAGCCCTCATAACAGTGGTGGTGGATATTATGGACTTATGAATATTAGATCCATTTTAAGAGTATCAAGAAATATACCAGAAGTAAAAATGATGCAAAAACTCACAGTAGAAAAATCACTTGAATATCTGGAAAAATTTGGATTAGATATATCAAGTGAGAAAAATGATGGATTATCTTTGGCACTTGGTGGAATGACAAAAGGACCAACAGTACTACAAATGTCAGCAGCTTATGCGACAATTGCTAACGGTGGAACATATATAGAACCAACTTTCTATACAAAAATAACAGATGCTGAAGGAACTACTGTAATGGAAACAAAACAAGAAACAAGAAGAGTACTATCAGAGCAAAATGCGTATATATTAAAAACATTACTTCAAGAACCAACTGGAACAGGTAAAACTGGAACAGCTAATGCAACAGCTCTTGCAGCAAAAGTTAAAAACCAAGCAACATCAGGAAAAACTGGAACAATGGATGACAATAGAGCATTATGGTTCTGTGGATTTACACCATATTATGCAGGTGCAGTATGGGTAGGGTTTGACTATGAAAACGAAGGAACACCACATTATCGGAAGTGGTACTGTTGCTAGACTTTGGGGAACAGTTATGAATGATGTACATTCAGGACTTCCTTCTAAAGATTACGAAAGACCAAGTGGTATAGAAACAGCATCAATATGTAAAGAATCAGGATTACTTGCAACAGACCTTTGCAAGGCTGGCCATGGAACTGGAAATATGGTCTATACTGAATATTTTGTAACAGGTACTAAACCTAAGGAGTTTTGTGATGTTCACGTACAAGCAAGAGTATGTAATGTATCTGGAAAATTAGCATCAGAGAATTGCAAAGATACATCAGATAAAATATTTATAACAAGAGAAGGCAGTGAGAAATCTTGGCAGAGTGCAGCAGATGCTAAATATATGTTACCAGGAGAAACTTGCACTCAATGTCAAGGAGGCTCAGATCCTGAAGTTCAAGATCCAAATGGAGAGGGAGGAAATACTACTATAGATACAAATACAACCCAAGATCCAAATACAAACACAAATACTAACACTACCACAAATCCAAATACTAATACAACTCAGAACACAAATACAAATGAAACGGAAGAGCCAAATACTAACGAAACACAAAAACCAAATACAAATACAGAGACTAATACAAATAATTAATATTTAGGAGTATAAATAAAATTCCAAAGGCAATACAAGAATGGAGGAAGAGCATTGGAACTTAAACTATATAATACACTTACAAGAAAAAAAGAGGAATTTAGACCAATAAATGACACAGTTAGGATCTACTCATGTGGTCCTACTGTGTATAGCTATGCCCATATAGGAAATTTTAGAGCTTATGTGTTTATGGATACATTAAGGCGAGTATTAAAATATAACGGATACAAACTAAAACATGCTATGAATATAACAGACGTGGGACATTTAGAGTCAGATGCAGACGAAGGAGAAGACAAAATAGCAAAAGCTGCAAGAAAAGAAAACAAAGACCCTATGGAGATAGCAAAATACTATACAGATATATTTTTAAGAGACTTTGACAGATTAAATATAGATAGACCAGAGATTATATGCAAAGCGACTGATCATATACAAGAGATGATACAATATGTATCTGAAATAGTAAAAAATGGATATGGATATGAAACATCAAGAGGAATATATTTTGATATATCAAAATTAGATAAATACCCTGTTTTATCAGATAGAAAAGTAGATGAGCAAATAGCAGGTGCAAGAGTTGAAGTAGATAAGGAAAAGAGAAATCCAGAAGATTTTGCTTTATGGATAAAAGCACCGGAAAAGCATTTAATGAAATGGGAAAGCCCTTGGGGACTTTGCTATCCAGGATGGCATATAGAATGTTCAGCAATGAGTCAAAAATATTTAGGAGAAGAATTTGATATTCATACAGGAGGAATAGACCATATTCCAACACATCACGAAAATGAAATAGCACAAAGCAAAGGAAAATGTGGTAAAATTCCTGCACATTTTTGGATGCATTGTAATTTCCTAACAATCGACGGCGGAAAAATGTCAAAGAGCTTAGGAAATATCTATACATTAGATACTTTGAAAGAAAAAGATATAGAGCCACTTGCATATAAACTACTTTGCTTCTCTTCACATTACAGAAACAAACTAAACTTTACTTTTGAAGGAGCCATATCAGCAAATACATCTCTTCAAAGATTAAGAGAGGGATATAAAAAACATTTAGCCGGAACAGAAGATGTAGAAGAAGAAGTAATTAATGATTTTGAAGAAAAATTCCATAGTGCAATAAATGACGACTTAAATATGCCAATTGCAATGAGCGTAGTATGGGATGTTGTAAGATATCCTAAAAAATCAAAAGCATTAGCTAATCTTTTACTTAAATTTGATAGTATTATGGGAATAAATATAGATAAAGAAGAAGAAAGAGAAGAAATTCCAGAGGAAATACAAAAACTTTTAGAGGAAAGAAAAATTGCAAGAGAGAATAAAGACTGGGAATTGTCAGACAAAATAAGGGATATAATAAAAGAAAAAGGGTATATTATTAAAGATTCTCAAAAAGGTATGATAGTAGAAAAATTAAAAAAATAGTTATGTCTCATGAAAGGATTGGAAATTTTATATGGAAGAAAAAGGAATGGGTTTTTTCAAAAAAATATGGACAAGCATAAAAGATTTTGAAAAATATGAAGAATTTGCAGCAGAGAAATTATCAAAAGCAATAAAATATATATTGTTAATTACACTAATTTTTACAACAATTATTTCTATTGCTTATACATATAAATTTCATACAGTTATACAAGATGTAAAAGAATATATAAGTGCAAATTTTGAAGAATTAAGCTTAAAAGAAGGAAAACTAAATGTAAAGCAAGATTCACCTATAATAATTGAAAATGAGAATGCAGTTATTCCAATAATTGTTGTAGATACTTTATCAGACAGTGTAAGAGACGAATATCTAGACAAAGTAAAATTGTATAATTCAGGAATAATATTCTTATCTGATAGAGTAGTTGTAGAAAGCAATTTGCTTCAAGAAGAACAAAGCATGACATATTCAAGCATAACAAGTAGCGAAATAGCAAATAAAGATGAATTTATCAAGCTATTTGCAGATTCAAATATATACTATGTATATTTAACATTCTTTATAACAATATTTATATACCTATATATAGTATACCTAGCAACAAATTTTGTTGATGCATTTGTACTAGGAGTATTAGGATATTTATTTAGTAGAGTAGTAAGACTAAGACTAAGATTTAAGGCAACGTTTAATATAGGAATATATGCTTTAACTTTACCAATAATACTTAATTTAATATATGCAATGGTAAATACCTTCACAGGCTTCACAATAGAATATTTCCAATGGATGTACACGACGATTTCATATATCTATGTAGCAGTTGCAATTTTAATGATAAAAACAGAAATAACAAATCAGAAAATACAATTAATGAGGCTTGAACAAATACAAAGAGAAATAAAAGAGCAAGAGCAAGAGCCAGAAAAAGAAGAAAAGGAAGAAAAAAAGGAAGATAAAAAAGAAAAAGAAAATGGAGAAGAAAAAGAAAAGAAAGATAAACAAGATGGTGATAAAGAAGCTCCAGAGGGTTCTAATGCATAAGGTATAATAGAGAAAAATGAGAAAGGAAGTAAAGAATGAAGAAGGACAGAAACAATAAGAAAAATGAAAAAAACAATAATATGTATATTTTAATACTATGCATAGTGCTAATTATAGCAGCACTTCTAACAGCTATATACTTCATACAAAACAACAATAAAAAGGATGATGAAATTGCATATACCCAATTTCTAAAAGATATAGATGAAGGAAAAGTAGAAAAAATAGAAATGACAGTAGGAAGTGCAACACTTAAAGTAACATATAAAGAAAGAGAAAAAGAAGATGACACTGAAAAAATAGTAATTCCAAATGTAGAAGTTTTTGTTGAGTATGTACAGGCAAAACAAGCAGATGGAAGAGACATAGAATTGGATATAGAAACATCAGGGATACTATCAAAGCTAAGCGATAATTTCCTTTCGATTATATCTACTGCATTAATGATAACAATAGTTGTAATGGTATTTAAAATGCAAGGACTAGGAGATAAAGGAAAAGTTTATGATGGTGTAGAAAATAAAACCAAAGTAAATTTTGATGATGTGGCAGGACTAGAAGAAGAAAAACAGGAAATGATAGAAATAGTAGATTTCTTAAAAGAACCTGAAAGATTCCAAAAGATGGGAGCAAAAATACCAAAAGGAATACTTCTTTGCGGAAAACCTGGAACAGGAAAGACATTAATTGCAAGAGCAATAGCAGGAGAAGCAAATGTTCCATTTATTTCTATGAGTGGATCTGAGTTTATAGAGATGTTTGCTGGACTTGGTGCATCACGTGTTAGAAAATTATTTGAAAAAGCAAAGAAACTTGCACCTTGTATAATATTTATTGACGAGATAGATGCAATAGGTTCAAGAAGAACAAATGCAAGTGGAGCAGAATCTGAGAACAATCAGACTTTGAATCAGTTATTAGTTGAAATGGATGGATTTGAAACAAACGATACAATAATTGTACTTGCTGCAACTAATAGACCTGAGATGCTAGATAAGGCACTTTTAAGACCTGGAAGATTTGATAGACAAATAACTATTGCACCACCAGATTTAAGAGGAAGAGAAGAAATATTAAAAATATATAGCAAAGATAAGAAATTTTCAAGTGAAATAGATTTAAAAGATATAGCAGAAGATACAGCAGGTTTCACAGGAGCTGAACTTTCAAATGTATTAAATGAAGCTGCAATTATTGCAACAGTAAATAAACACGAAGAAATAAAAAGAAGTGATTTGGAAGATGCAGTAAAGAAAGTAACAGTTGGACTTCAAAAAACAAGTAGAGTTATATCTGATAAGGATAAAAAATTAACTGCATATCACGAGGCAGGACATGCAATAGTAAGTAGATTTTTAGCAACAAGTCTAGATGTAAAAGAAATATCTATAATTCCAAGAGGAGTTGCAGGTGGATACACGATGTATAAAACAAATGAAGATAAGTTTTATATATCAAAGACTGAAATGGAAGAAAGACTTATATCTTTACTTGGAGGACGAGCAGCAGAAAAACTTGCATTAGACGATATTTCAACAGGAGCTAGTAATGACTTAGAAGTTGCAACAAAACTTGCAAGAGATATGGTTGTAGTGTATGGAATGAGTGATAGAATAGGACCTATTTCTTTGAAAGTAGACGATGTAAGAGAATTAGAATTATATGGAAATGAAATAGAAGACGAAGCAGGAACAGAAATAAGAAACTTCATTGATACTGCTTATGCAAAAGCAATAAGAATATTAAGCGAAAATAGAAATATTCTTGAACAAGTTGCAAATAGATTATTAGAAAAAGAAACTATTTCACAAGAAGAATTTGAGGAGTTTTTTAAATAATTTGGTCGCTGAGACGCGTTTCTTTCAAATAAATATAGTGACTCCTTTATTAAAAAAAAGATATATTTAAAATACCTAAGAAATAATCTTAGGTATTTTTTTGTCACATTTTGTCGAACGAAAAATGGCTAATCGTCAAAACTTCCCAAGTTTCGCTATTGGAAAATTTTACCAAATGAGATATAATTTTAATTGAAATTTGGACAAGCATTAAGAAAGGATAGGAAGTATGAATGTAAATTATGATAAAGAAGGAAAACTTCTGAAATTTGAGATAACAGAAGAGATAGACCACTGTAAAGTAGAAAAAATAAAAAGGAGGGTTGATAATGAAATTGAAAGATATATTCCTAAAAACGTTATATTTGATTTTGATAAGGTTTCTTTTATGGACAGTGCAGGGATCGGAATGCTAATTCGGCAGATACAAAGTTGCAAAAATGCTAGGAAGTGATATGGAACTTATAAATGTAAAACCAAATATAAAAAAAATCTTTGAAATGAGTGGAATACCTAAGATTATAAAAATAAGTTAAGAGGGAGGCATAATTTATGAAGACTAAATATGACAATGAGATGAATTTAGAAGTTTTAAGTAAATCTTGCAATGAAGCTTTTGCAAGAATAACTGTTGCAGCATTTGCATCACAGCTAGATCCAACGATAGAAGAAATATCAGATATCAAGACTGCTGTTTCGGAAGCGGTAACAAATTCTATAATACATGGCTATGAAAATACAGAAGGCATTATAAAAATAAACTGCAAAATAGATGGCAGAAATTTAATAATAGAAATTTCTGATACAGGAAAAGGCATAGAAAATATCGATATTGCAAAAGAACCACTATATACAACAAAACCAGAATTAGAAAGATCAGGAATGGGCTTCACTATAATGGAAAGCTTTATGGATGACCTGAAAATAGAATCAATACTTGGACTTGGAACTAAAATAACAATGACAAAAATGATTAAAGAAAATACTTTAAACTAAGGAGAGATAAAAGTCCATAATGTATGATAATAATATTGAAAACATAAAAAAAGCAAAGTCAGGAAGCGACGAAGCTATGACAGAGCTAATAAAGGACAATAATCGGATTAATATGGAGTATAGTAAAAAGATTTTTATCAAGAGGGTATGAAGCGGAAGATTTATATCAAATTGCTTGTATGGGATTTATTAAATCAATAAAAAGATTTGAAACAGATTATGATGTAAAGCTTTCAACCTATGCTGTACCGTACATATTAGGAGAAATTAAAAAGTTCATAAGAGACGATGGAATTATAAAAATTAGTAGAAGTATAAAAGAATTAAATGCAAAAATTAGTAAATTAGAAGAAGAACATTTAAGAAAAACTGGAAAAAATATAACAATAGCAGAGTTAGAAAAGGCTTTGAAAGTAGATAAAGAAGAGATAATTGTAGCAATGGAAGCAAGGAGACCAGTAGAGTCAATATATAAAGAAGATAGCAATAATAGTGACGATAAAGGAATAGATTTAATAAACAAAATTCCTGCGCAAGAAAATGAAGAAAGCAGTATAGTAAATAAAATTACTATCAATGAATTAATTAATGAATTAGCGCCAAAAGAAAGACAGATAATAGTCCTTAGATTTTATAAAAATAAAACTCAAAGTGAAGTAGGAAAAATGCTTGGAATATCACAAGTACAGGTTTCAAGAATAGAAAAAAATATTTTAAGTAAAATGAGAATGAGTTTGGAGGCTATATGAAAAAAATAATTATATACATAGTATTAGTTATAGGTATATGTTTTATTATACCTATATTTTTAACAGTAAAATTTAAAACAGAGGAAAAGCAAGAAGAAGAAAAAGTTATATTAGATGTAGAAAAATATGGATATAGTGATTTTGGAACAATAAAACTTTTGCACAAAGCTACATCCGAAGTAGAAGAAGTAGATTTAGATAACTATGTCACATCTGTTGTATCTGCTGAAATTCCAGTAAATTATGATATAGAAGCAATAAAAGCACAAAGTGTTGCAACAAGAACTTATACAATATATAAAATAATACATGGGTCTAAGCATGAAAATGCAGATATATGTGATGATGCATCTTGCTGTCAAGCTTGGATTTCGAGAGAAGATAGAATAAAAAAATGGGGAGAAAATGGAATAGATAATATGAATAAAATAATACAAGCTGTAAATGCAACTATTGGGGAAGTTATAACTTACGAAGGACAAATAATAAATGCTTTTTTCCATTCTAATAGTGGTGGAAAAACTGAAACAGTATCGAACGTATGGGGTGGGACAGATCTGCCATATCTTAAAAGTGTTGAAACAGCAGGAGAAGAAGGATATACGCAGTATAGCTCAGAAGTGAGCTTTACCAAAGAAGAGCTATTAAATAAATTAAAAGAAAATTATAGCGATATTGAAATTAATTTTAATGATAGTGAAAGTATAAAAATATTAGAATATACAGATGGAGACAGAATAAAAACTATAAGACTTGGAAATAAAGAATTATCAGGAGTTGAAGCAAGAAGAATATTTGGATTAAAATCTGCAAATTTTGAAGTAGTTATAGATAATGATAAAGTAACATTTAAAGTTACAGGAAATGGACATGGAGTCGGAATGAGTCAAACAGGAGCAGATGCATTAGCAAAACAAGGTAAAACATATAAAGAAATTTTGTCTCATTTTTACACAGGAATTGAAATAACAAAATTCAATTAAAATTGTATAAATATCCAAAAACCGGAAATAATTATAATAAATATAGAGGTTAAGACCTTAAAAAATTATGGAGGTATGAAATGAGAGAGGATAGAAAAAGAAGAGAAACAGCGCACATCGGGAATAAAAATAATTCAAGTATTAAGAATGCTTTATATATAGGTGGTTCTATTGTACTTTTAGGTTTAATTGCATTTTTTATAACAATAATGATATACAATAATAATCTAGAAAAACTATATAGTGATTTAGATACAGAAAAGCTAGGAATGGTAACAGATAATACAAATTCATTGGAAGAGACAAATGAAATAGAAGATAAAGAGGCTAGTGCTAATCTAGGAAAAACAATAGAAGAACTAGAAGATAGTAATCAAACAAATATAGGAAACACTACTGTGACTCAAACAGTGCAAGAAACAAATCAAAACGAAACTAAAAAAGAAGAAGTAGTTAAGGAAGAAAAGAAAGATAGTAATAATAAACAAGAAAATCAAACAAATCAAACTAAACCAACAAGTAGTGAAGTTAAAGAAGAAGTAAAAGATCCAGAGTTTAAATCACCAGTTGATGGAGAAATTATGAAAGATTATGCAAAAGATAATTTAGTATATTCTGAAACTTTAAAAGAATGGGTAACACATACGGCCCTAGATATAAAAGCTGATAAAACAACAGTTGTAAAAGCAGCAGCAGATGGAACAGTAACGGCAATAAAGAATGATCCTAGATATGGAACAACAGTCATAATTGAACACACAAATGGCTTTGAAACAAGATATGCAAATCTTTTAACAGCTGAGTTTGTAAATGTAGGTGAAAAAGTAACTTGCGGACAAACTATTGGAACAGTTGGAAACACAGCATCATTTGAAATTTTAGATGATTATCATTTACATTTTGAGATACTAAAAAATGGAGAGTTTTTAGATCCTAAAATATATATAGGAATATAGGGAACTAATAATTTGATATAAATGTTACAGAAATATTAAATTTATATTACAATTTAGTGATTTTTGTTGACTAACAGCGAAAAATATCCTAAAATAAAATTAAGATAACATAAAAATTGTCAAAAGAAAATAGAAAATTGAAGGAGAACGAAAGATGAAAAACGCTGTAACCCTAGAAGCTCTACACACACACACACACCAGATTGTTGAGCAATTAGAATTTAGCAAACAATAAAAGATATAGAAAAATAAAAT
>CANRFH010000034.1 GCA_947629835.1 uncultured Clostridia bacterium
TTTAGTTATTTCTTTGATGCTTATTACAGCAGGATATTTAAATTATGATAGTATGCAAAAAGAAACAAAGGAGACTCGGAACAGATGCTAGCAATACAATAGATTTAGCAAGTATTGGAGATGCAGAGCTTGTTAATGCAAATGTTACAGATGCAGATGAAAGTAGCGGAGAAATAGCAGATGCTGTGTCTGATACAGAAAATAATATATTAGAAATAAATAGCGGAGATGTTCAAACTGAGGCAAATGGAAATGATTATTTTGTTACATCTAAATTAGAAAGAAATATTATGTATTCGCAAATGATAGACAGTTACCAAAAGATTATTGATTCTTCAAGTGCTATTCAAGAGCAAAAGACAGTAGCACAAGAAGAAATAAACAAGATAAATGAACTTCAAAATGCTATTATGATAGCTGAGAATTTACTATCTACCAAAGGATTTGAAAATAATATAATTTTTGTAAATGGAGATAGTATAAGTGTAATTATAGGAAAAGAAGAACTTTCACAAGATGAAATCGCACAGATTCAAAATATAATATCTCGTGAACTTAATGCACAGGTTGAAAATATACATATTTCTAAGAAATAAGTTTAATAATTAAAATGTTAATAAAAATAAATAATTTTTGAATATTTAATAATTATGTTGACTAAAAACAAATTTTATGATAAAATTTTATTACATAAAACCTTGAAAGGTGGTTTTAAAAAATGGCAAGCTTTAAATTGTGGTTGGTTACAACGCTTAGCACGGCTGCACTTTACATTGCAAAGGAGATGGGACTGTTTGAAGTTCGGACGTTAGTCATCGAGATTTTTCTTGGCGTAGACTGCTTTTGCCTTTGGATTATGTGCATTTGGATCAATCTGAGCATAAAGCGCTATGACAAGAGAAACACAGCAACATATCTTTGGTGGGTGGCCGCAGGTGTGGCAATAGTTGTAGGGATTTATAGCAAGAATAACTATGAGCATATTGCAGAACTTTTTGCAATAGCTGGAGTTGCTGCTTTATCCATTGCAAGTTTTGTTACATTTTGTAGTATGCTCCACTCGTTCCGTATCAGGATCGGCAGGATTTTGAAATGTAGGAAATCTATCAAAGACAGTTCTTTGTGGCTGATAGCACTTGTTATAACACTTGCATCTGCTGTTGGGCTGTCACATCACCTAGGAGAAAATGTATTCAAATGGGTGATGATGATATTTGGTGGAATAGATTACATCATATTTTGCCGAATCTTCTACAACTATTTCATTGATTTGGAATATGTGCAGAAGATCAGAGAAAAGCGTATTACCTTCAAAAGAGCATAAGCCATACTTTGCCTAATCAGTTTTTTACTGGTTAGGCGAGTTTTTTATTTAATGAACATCATACAAAATTAATTTAGGTTCCAGATTTACTATCATCAATATTGCATATACATGTTTTTTATGATATATTTAATGAGTACAATAATTCGCGATTTATGAGAAAGGAATTGCAATATAATGGGAGAAATACTTGACAAAATTAATATGCCTGAAGATTTGAAAAAGTTAGATATAAAGCAAAAACAGGAATTAGCAAATGAAATAAGAGAATTAATAATAGATACAGTATCAAAAACAGGAGGACATCTGTCTTCAAATTTAGGAGTTGTAGAGCTTACAATAGCTTTGCACAGTGTTTTTGATACCCCAACAGATAAAATAATATGGGATGTAGGACATCAAAGTTATGTACATAAAATACTTACAGGTAGAAAAGACAAATTTAGTACATTAAGACAATTTGAAGGAATAGCAGGTTTTCCTAAGTCTAGTGAGTCAGAATACGATTGCTTTGATACTGGACACAGTAGTACATCTATATCTGCTGCTCTTGGAATGGCTACTGCAAGAGATTTAAAAGGAGGAAAAGAGCATATCATTGCAGTTATAGGTGACCGGAGCATTAACAGGAGGTATGGCATTAGAGGCTTTAAACCATGCAGGATTTTTAAAGAAAAATCTTATAGTTATATTAAATGACAACGAAATGAGTATATCAAAAAATGTTGGAGGAATTTCTCTATTTTTAAGTAAAGTAAGAACTAGAAAGTTTTATACAGAATCTAACAGATATATTAAAAATATAGTTAGCAAACTTCCAAAGGGAAGTAATAAAATTATAAAATTCATAAGAAGAATAAAATATAGTATAAAACAATTACTAATCCCTAATATGCTTTTTGAGGACCTTGGATTTAGATATTTAGGACCAATAGACGGACATAATATTTCTACATTAGAGGAAATATTAAAAATCAGCAAAGAACTAGAAGGACCAATACTAATACATGTTGTTACTAAAAAGGGAAAAGGATACAAACCAGCAGAAGAAAATCCAGATAAATTTCATAGTGCATCTAATTTTGATATAGAAACAGGACAAAGCAAAAACAAGTCAAAGAGAGATTATTCAAAAGTATTTGGAGAAAAGTTAGTAGAAATTGCAAAGAAGAATAAAAAAGTAGTTGCAATAACAGCAGCAATGACAGATGGAACAGGACTTACAGATTTTGCAAAAGAGTTTCCAGATAGATTTTTTGATGTAGGAATTGCAGAACAACACGCCCTTCGGATTTGCAGCAGGACTTGCTAAAAATGGTATGACACCAGTTGTGCCAATATATTCTTCATTTTATCAAAGAGGATATGATCAAGTAATTCACGATATTTGCTTGCAAAATCTTGGAGTTGTAATGTGTGTAGATAGAGCTGGAATAGTTGGTAATGATGGAGAAACACATCAAGGTGTATTTGATTTATCTTTCTTCTCTATAATTCCAAACCTTACAATAATGGCACCAAAGGATTTTAAAGAACTAGAAAACATGCTAGAATATGCTGTAACTTTAAATAGACCAGTGGTTATAAGATACCCAAGAGGTGGAGAAGGAAAAACAAAATTTGATATATATGAACCACTTGAAAAACAAAATGCAGAGATAATCAAAGAAGGAAATGATTTAAGCATAATAGCAATAGGAAAGATGGTAGATAGAGCAGTAGAGATAGCAAATATTTTAGAGGAACAAGAACAAAGCGTAGAAGTAATAAATGCAAGATTTTTAAAACCAATAGATAGTAAAACGATTATAGATTCTATAAAAAAGACAAGAAAAGTTATAACTATTGAGGATAATATTTTAAAAAGTGGACTTGGAAGTGCCGTGCAAGATATTATAGTTAAAGAAAATTTAGAAGATATAACGTTTAAAAAATATGGATATCCAGATGAGTTTATAAAACATGGAAGTGTACAAGAGCTTGAAAAGAAATATGGGCTAGATGCAGAAGGCATAGTAAAAGATTTAGAGAGCTTGCAAATGGACATTGGAAGGTGGGCAAAACTGACTAAATAATGTGACATTAAAAAAAGGTAGAAAGTCTAATTTAGGCTTTCTACCTTTTCATGTCTATTGAAAATTAAACTTAAATATGGTATATTATATTTAAAATTTATAAAAGAAAAGGAGTAAATTATGGGATTAGAATTAAAAAATGTATCAAAAACGTTTGCTGGTAAAATAGCAGTTGATAATATTTCGTTAACACTAAATACTCCGGGCGTATACGGATTACTTGGTACAAATGGTGCAGGAAAAACGACTACAATAAGAATGATACTTGGAATTATAAAAAAAGACAGTGGAGAAATAACTTGGAATGGAAAAGCAGTAGATAGAAAAAGTGTTAATTTTGGATATTTACCAGAAGAAAGAGGAGTTTATCCTAAAACAAAAATATTTGACCAATTAATATATTTTGCAGAGTTAAAAGGTATGAAAACAGACGATGCAAAAAATTCAATAAACAAATGGGCAAAGGAACTAAAAGTAGAAGAATATATGGATATGCCTGCTGAAAAGCTTTCAAAAGGAAATCAGCAAAAAATACAGTTTATGACAGCTATAATTCATAATCCAGAGCTAGTAGTCCTAGATGAACCATTTAGCGGTCTAGATCCTGTAAATACAGAAATTTTAAAAAATATTATTATAGATTTAGTAAGAAATGGCAAATATGTGATAATGTCAGCACATCAAATGCCAACAATAGAGGAATTTTGTAGTGATATATTAATCCTAAATAAAGGCAAAACTGTTTTAAAGGGAAATCTTAAAGAAATCAAAGAGACATATCCTGCAAGTAGAGTCAGAATAGATACTGATACAAAAATAGAAAAATACATACAAGAGCTTGATTTAAAAATAGAGAATGAAAAGAATAACGAGTATGTTATAAAAATTACAGACGAGGAAAAAGCTCATACACTTTTAA
This sequence comes from uncultured Clostridia bacterium, assembly GCA_947629835.1. GTDB lineage: Bacteria > Bacillota > Clostridia > TANB77 > CAG-508 > JAAWPK01. The sequence continues at coordinate 4,319 of CANRFH010000034.1, forward strand.
ACAATGTAATTTCTAATGGAATAAAAGTTAATAAATTTGACATTATGAAACCTACATTAAATGATATATTTATAGAAAAGGTGGGTGAGTAAAATGAAAGATGTAATAACAGTCGCAAAATTTACTATAAAAGAAATGATAAAGAGGAAATCTTTTATTATATCTACTCTAATCATATTAGTAATGATAGTTGTTGGATTTAATATACCAAACTTTATAGATTCAATATCAGGAGGAGATTTTTCAGAAAAATTATTAGTAGTTGATAATGATAATGTTTTTGAAGGACAACTCGAAGCCTTGAAGGAAGCCGATTCAGGTTATGATATAGAAATAGGAAAAGCAAGTTTTGACGAGATAAAAACAAAAATAGAAAATGATGAAATATCAGCTGCAATAATAATTGAAAAACAAGAAGAAAATGTAAAGATAAGATACATATTAGAAGATATTACAATGATGCAAGGTGTGCCAGAAGATTTAATGAGCACATTTAATACTTTATATTCAAATATACAAATAAGTAAATTAGGCTTAACACAAGAAGAATTAGAATCAATTACACCTAATTTTGAGTTTACATTAGAACAAACAGACGAAGAAGAAGCAAGCGGAAATATACTTGTAATGATGATTATGTCTATAATTTTATTCTATGCAATATATTTCTGCGCATATCAAGTTTCTAGCTCTATAACAACAGAGAAAACTTCAAAGATAATAGAAACACTTGTAACATCTACTAGTCCAAGAACGATTGTACTTGGCAAAACACTAGGAATTGGAATAGTTGGATTAATTCAAATGATAGTAATTGTAGGTACAGCATTTATATCTGCAAAATCTTTCTTAGATCCAGAACTTCTAAATTCAGTATTAGATATGTCAAATATAACACCATACCTTGCAGTTATAACTATTGTATATTTTGTACTAGGATATTTGATATATGCCCTATTGTATGCCCTAACAGGCTCAACAATAAGCAAGCCAGAAGATATACAATCAGCTAACTCACCTGTTGCAATTTTTGCAGTAATATCATTTTATCTATCATACTTTACAATGATGAACCCAACAAGTAATTTAAACATTTTTGCATCATTATTCCCATTTTCTGCACCTTTCTGCATGCCTTTTAGAGTAATGATGGGTCTAGCAAGTGTGACAGATGTAGTTATTTCAATAGTTATTTTACTTGCATCAATATTAATAGTTGCACAAGTTGCAATTAAAATATACTCAAATGCCATATTAAATTACGGAACAAAAATGGGATTTAAAGATATATTAAATATGTATAAATCTAAAGAAAATTAAATTTAAATATTGAAAAATTAGATATCATATTATATAATTTATATATCAAAATAAACAGGAGAAAAATATGAAGAAAATAGAAAGAAGAAGAACCCTAAATGGTAAGCAAGTTCTTAGAAAAAATAGAGGTATAGAGCATAAAGATAAAAGATATACAATAACAGCATCAGATATGAAATTTCTTGCTAAAATGCAATCAGCAAGTGGAATTAATAAGGCATTAGCTGCATTAGATGGAATAGAAAAGTTAAATGATGCAAAAGACTTGGAAGAAAATGAAAGATAAATAAACATAAGAGAAAGGAAAAGATAATGGAAAACAGTATTATATATCCGGATGTTGCAACGGAAATAATAGAAATATTTAAATTTGTTGAAGAGCCAGTATTAGATAAAATACCAGAAAAGCTAAAGAACGAATTAGAGAAAATTTCAAATAAAGAATATAATTTCAAAATAGATGAAAGTAAGACTTTAAAAGAACAAAAGCTTTTGCCTGCAACAAAGGAATTATTATCAGCAATATTTATAAAATACTGTTGTAGAGAAGAAGACGGAAACGAAATTTTAGTTGCTTGTAAAGAAAATGATTTGAGGTTAGAAGAAGAAAAAAGAAAAAAATATGATCCAGATAAAATATTTGAGAAAAAACAAAAAGAGCAAGCTCAAGTGATAAAACAGGTAGAAAATACAGATGGTCAATGCTTTAAGTTAGTAGTGATAGAGCCTTGGTATAAGAGAGTTAAAAGAAGAATCAAAAACTTTTTTAGAAAATTTATATAAAAATAAAGACTAGGACTTTTCCTAGTCTTTAAAATTGTTCAATTGACAATTAACATAATAAATGTTATAATTAATGACATAAAAATTATATATATTGTCTATAACTAAGTTGTAATAGACAAATTTTAAGAAGGAGGTTTAAAACAAAGGAGATTATAGGAAAGCTCAAATAAGAAATCAAGTAGGAAAAAGCCACAAGACACAACTTTTTGATTAATTACAACGAAAGGAGAAAAAATGCAAAACCTAAGACCAACATTGGAGTATGCTTGGGAGCGCACAGAAAGACTCGGAAGTTTTGAAGTTTTGACACGCAAAAATCAAGAGTCGACTAAAATTGTATGTTTAGATTTAGACGATAGGATAGAGATTTTCCCAAGCAGTCTAACGGGAAGTAAAACAGAACAAAGACTAGTTAGTAGAGGAGAAGTTTATGGATCAATCGTTAGATTGTATGGCGAATTTTATTTGATTCTTACTGGAAAGGTAGACATTATTCTCGTAGATTACAAGAAACTTTTTACGCAGGAAATAGCAAAACAGATAGCAGAACAACATGCAAAGCTTTATGGTAATAAAAAACTTAAAGCAGAAGGAAAAGTACTTAGGGATGACTTTTTTTATGAGTTATTTGAGGATCTGAAAGAAAAGTTTAATCAGTGTATGATTTGTCTGACTGAAAAATACAAAAGTGACTTTTATCGAGATGATTTAGCCACAATGGTTATGTATATGCCGACTTTGGGTGGACCGAATTCTCCTTGGAGACATGTAGTTGTGAATTTTTATCCGCCTGACCCTCTCAAACTAAAACCTATAATTCACTTGCCACCTGATATCTGTATTGATTTTTCAAACCCAGAAAAAGATGGATCGTCTATGGATAAAGCATATGAGCTTTGTTCAGGAGAGGAGATGTAAGCAAACCTTCTTACAAATCGACCTTTTAAATAGAGGTTGATAATAGAAAAATGCCCAAATACAATAAAAGTATTTGGGCATTTTTGTATTCAGTCGCAATTGACAAAATATGTAAAATATTGTATTATAAAAAAGCCTTTTTACTCAAAAGGTAGAAAGGAGGTGTTCTTTATATGAGAAACTGGTTTACCGTGTTAAAACTTATAGTACTTTATTTAATTATAAAGTTAATAAGTGAATAGCATAGAAAAAGACTAGGAAATTGTTCAGGCTTCCTAGTCTTTTATTGTGTTCTTTATATTACTAGACTGGTTTACTTCTAGTATTTATATAATAGCACATATTTTATTATATGTCAAGTCTAATTTTTTATGTCGACAATATCCAAAAAATTATATTTAATAGTATATCATAACATTACATTATTATCAACAAGCAAATTCACATAAAGTATGCAAACATAAAACTTGGATCAATTTGACAAATCCTTTATTTTGTAGTATAATTTCAAATAGTGTGTATCATATTATATATGATGCGAAAATGAGATTTAAATATTTAAACAAAGGCTTTAAGCCATTTGTTTAAGGTTGTTGAACGGGAAATTTAATATTTTTAATGGTGTTTTATATATATAAACATCATAATTTAGAATTGGAATTTTTTAATAAAAGAGATTATATAAAAGTAAAGAAAGGATTGATTAAAGAAAAATGGCAGACACAAATGAAAGACAAAATAAGAGTACTTTAAAAAAGACAAGACAAACTAGAAAGCCTACAAAAGAAACAAAAAATATTACAGATATATCAAAGAAAAAAACAAGTTCAAGAAAACCAAGAAAGAACAAAAAAGTAACAGAAGAAGTAAGATTTAAAAAATCACCACTTAAAATAATACCATTAGGTGGTTTATTAGAGATAGGCAAAAACATTACTGTATTTGAGTATGAAGACGAGATCATAATTGTAGATTGTGGTTTAGCTTTCCCAACAGAGGATATGCTAGGAGTAGACTTAGTTGTTGCAGATATGTCATATCTAGAAAAGAACAAAAACAAAATAAAAGGACTTTTTGTAACACATGGTCACGAAGATCACATAGGTGGAATACCTTATCTTTTAAGACAAGTAAATGTACCAATATATGGAACAAAATTTACACTTGGATTGATTAGAAATAAATTAGAAGAACATAGACTATTGAAAAGTACAACATTGTATGAAGTAGAACAAGGAACAACAATAGATGCAGGAAAAATGAAAGTAGAGTTTATAAGAACCTCACATAGTATACCTGATGCAGTTGGATTTGCAATATATACACCAGTTGGAATAGTTATGCATACAGGAGACTTTAAGATAGACTATACTCCAATAGATGGTCAAAAGATAGATTTTGGAAGATTAGCAGAGATAGGTGAAAAAGGCGTATTACTTCTTATGTCAGATAGTACAAATGCTGAAAGAAAAGGATTTACAAAATCAGAAAGCACAATAGGAGAAGTATTTGACGAGCTATTTATGCATTGCAGAAAAAGAATAATAGTTGCAACCTTTGCTTCAAATGTACACAGAGTTCAACAAATAATTGACGCATCTTATGAAAATGGAAGAAAAGTTGCAATATGTGGTAGAAGTATGGTAAAAATGATAGAGACAGCTTGTGAATTAGGATATATGAATATCCCTAAAAATACTTTGATAGATATTGATTTAATAAATAAATATGCTGACGAAAAACTTACAATAATTACAACAGGAAGTCAAGGAGAGCCAATGTCAGCATTAACTAGAATGGCAGCAGGAGATCACAAAAAAGTAGAAATTACTCCAAATGATTTAGTAATAATTTCTGCAAACCCTATACCTGGAAATGAAAAATTTGTAACAAAAGTAATAGACGACTTAATGCAAATAGGTGCAGAAGTTGTATATAGTTCACTTGCAGATGTACACGTTTCAGGTCACGGCTGCCAAGAGGAACAAAAACTTATGCTATCACTTGTTAAACCAAAATACTTTATGCCTGTGCATGGTGAATATAGACAATTAATTGCACATGCGGAAACAGCAGAAAAATTAGGTATACCTCATGAAAATATATTCATTATGAAAAATGGAAAAGTGCTTGAAATAGGAGAAAAAGAAGCAAAGATAACAGGAACAGTTCAAGCAGGAAAAGTAATGGTAGATGGACTAGGCATCGGAGATGTAGGAAATATTGTATTAAAGGATAGACAACATTTATCACAAGATGGTTTGATAATTATAGTATTAGCTATGGATGCTGCAACAGGCGAAATAGTATCAGGCCCAGAAATTATTTCAAGAGGATTTGTTTATGTAAGAGAATCTGAAAACCTAATGGAAGAAATGAAAGAAATAATAAGAGAGGAACTTTCAAAATTAGAAGAAAATCATGTAACAGATTGGGCAGTAATAAAACTTACAATAAAAGATACATTAAAAGACTTTTTAGCAAAGAAAAATAGGAGAAACCCTATGGTACTCCCAATTATATTAGAAGTGTAGTATTTTAGGAAGGAATGATAAATTATGGATTACAAAGAACTCGCAAATTTAATATTTCCAGATGTAAAGGATAGAGAATATTATGAAGAAAAATATCCAGAAAGAAATTTAAAAGATGGTGCAATGGTCGTAAGATTTGCACCAAGTCCAACTGGATTTGTACATATTGGAGGAATATTCACAAGTGTTATATGCTCTAAACTTGCAAAACAAACAGATGGTGTATTCATATTAAGAATAGAAGATACAGACCAAAAAAGAGAAGTAGAAAATGGCGTAAATGGAATTATAGATGCTTTAAAGAAATTCAAATTAGAGCCAGATGAAGGAATGATTGATGAAGAAACATCTAATGGTGCTTATGGACCATACAAACAAAGTCAAAGAAAAGAAATATATCAGGCTTTTGCTAAAAGATTAATTGAAGAGAAAAAAGCCTATCCTTGTTTTTGCAAACAAGAAGATCTAGATAGAATGAGAGAAAAACAAGAAAGTGCTAAATTAAGACCTGGATATTATGGAGCTTGGGCAACTTGTAGGAATCTTGGATTAGACGAAATTGAAAAAAGAATTAAGAATAACGAAGATTATATAATAAGATTTAGATCAGAAGGAAATCCAGAAAGAAAGATAAAACATCATGATGTTATAAAAGGTAATATTGATTTCCCAGAAAATGATCAAGATATAGTAATTATAAAATCAGATGGACTTCCAACATATCATTTCGCACACGCAGTAGATGATTATCTAATGAGAACAACACATGTAATTCGTGGAGACGAATGGTTATCATCACTTCCTGTACACTTAGAATTATTTAAAGCCTTAGGTGTAAAACCACCTAAATATGCTCATATTGCACCAATAATGAAGGAGGAAAATGGAGCAAAGAGAAAGTTAAGTAAGAGAAAGGACCCAGAGGCTGCTGTTGAGTTTTATGCAAAAGAAGGTATCCCTTCTGATGCAGCAAAAGAATATCTTTTAAATATTGCAAATTCAAATTTCGAACAATGGAGAAGACAAAATAAAACAGCTTCAATAGACGAATTTAACTTAGAGCTTAACAAAATGAGTGTTAGTGGAGCTTTATTTGATATGACAAAATTATTAGATATATCGAAATCAGTAATATCAAGATATTCAAAAGAAGAAGTATATGATTATGCATATAGATGGGCAAATGAATATGACGAAGATTTAAAAGTTTTACTAGAAAAAGATAAGGAATATTCTTTGAAAGTTTTAGGAATAGAAAGAGGAAATGAAAAGCCAAGAAAAGATATTTCTAAGTGGTCTGATGTAAAGGATAACATAGAATATATGTATGACGATAGATTCCTAGACAGCAATGTAAATTATGAGTATCAAAATATAAATGATAAAGCAGAGATTAAAACAATAATAACTGAATATTTAAATAATTATTTTGATATATCTGATGACAAGCAAACTTGGTTTAACAAGGTTAAAGATTTAAGCGAAAAACTTGGATATGCAAGAGAAGTAAAGGAATACAAACAAAATCCAGATGGATTTAAAGGACATGTTGGAGATGTAAGTACAGTTATTAGAATTTCTTTAACTGGCAGAGCAAACACTCCAGATATGTATGAAATTATGCAAGTTCTTGGAAAAGAAAGTGTAGAAAAGAGATTAAGAAAAGCCATTGCTTAAAATGGCTTTTCTTAAAGTTAAAAGGAAGGGTAGTTATAGTGAGAAATATAAAACTTACCATTGAATATGATGGAAAAGATTTTAATCGGGTGGCAAAAGCAACCGAATAGATTAAATATTCAAGGTGAAATTGAACAAGCAATACATACAATCACAAAAGAAGAGGTGGATTTGACAGCATCTGGAAGAACAGATGCGGGAGTACATGCACTTCGGACAAGTTGCAAATTTTAAAACAAATAGCGATTTACCTTTGGAAAAGTTTGTAATGGCATTAAATGCAAACTTAAAAAAATCAATAGTGATAAAGAAGGCAGAAGAAGTAGACGAAGACTTCCATTCTAGGTATAATTGCAAAGAGAAAACATATAGATATATAATAAATAATTCAGCTACTAGCAGTGCAATATATAGATATTTAGAATATCATATACCACAAAAATTAGATATAGGAAAGATGAAAGAGGCTATAAAATATTTTGAAGGAACTCACGATTTTAAAGGATTCAAAGCTAGTGGGACAAGCAGTAAAAGCAGTATAAG
>CANRFH010000035.1 GCA_947629835.1 uncultured Clostridia bacterium
CCAGAAGCAATAGAAAATACAGTTAAAATTGCAGATAAGTGTAATGTAGAATTTGAATTTGGACATACAATACTACCAAACTATGATGTCCCAAAAGAATATGCAACACATTTTGATTATTTAAAAAAATTATGTGATGATGGTATAAAAAAGAGATATGGAGATAATCCATCTAAAGAAATATTAGATAGAGCAGAATATGAACTTAGTGTAATAAATAAAATGGGGTATGTTGATTATTTCCTTATCGTATGGGACTTTATTCATTATGCAAAAGAAAATGGCATACCAGTAGGTCCAGGACGTGGATCTGGTGCTGGTTCAATTGTTGCTTATGCTATTGAGATAACAGATATAGATCCAATAAAATACAATTTACTATTTGAAAGATTTTTAAATCCTGAAAGAATAAGTATGCCTGATTTTGATGTTGACTTTTGCTATGAAAGAAGACAAGAAGTAATCGACTATGTGTCTAGAAAATATGGACACGACCACGTTTCTCAGATTATAACATTTGGAACAATGTCTGCAAGAATGGTAATAAGAGATGTTGGAAGGGTACTAGATTATCCTTATGCTAGTGCAGACAAACTTGCAAAAATGATACCAAACGAGATACATATAACTATAAAAAAAGCAATGGAGCAAAATAGAGAACTAAGAGAATTATATGAAACTGACGAAGAAATTAGAAATATATTAAATATTTCTATGGCACTTGAAGGAATGCCAAGACAGGCCTCAACTCATGCTTGTGGAATAGTTATAACAAAAGAGCCAGTAGATACTTATGTGCCTCTATATGTAAGGGATCGGAAGTATTTCTACACAATATATAATGACAACTTTGGAAGAATTAGGACTTTTGAAGATGGACTTTTTAGGGCTAAGAACCCTTACAGTTATTTCAGATGCAATGAAGATGGTTAAAGAAATAAAGGGAATAGATATAGATTTTAATGACGAAATGAATGATCCTAAGGTATATAAATTATGGGAAGAGGGAAAAACAGCTCGGAATATTCCAGTTTGAAAGTGCTGGTATAACAAGATTTATGAAAGAGCTTAAACCAGACTGCTTGGAAGATATAATAGCAGGAGTTGCGCTGTATCGCCCAGGACCAATGGATCAAATACCAAGATATATACAAAACAAACTTAACCCTGATCATGCAGTATATACTCATCCAGCGTTAAAACCAATTTTAAATGTAACTTATGGATGTATGGTATATCAAGAGCAAGTTATGCAAATAGTAAGAGACTTAGCAGGTTATTCTTTAGGAAGAGCAGATTTAGTTAGACGTGCAATGGGAAAGAAAAAACTAGATGTTATGGAAAGGGAAAGAGAAATTTTCATAAATGGAGAAATAGACGAAAATGGTAATGTTATAGTTCCTGGATGTGTAAGAAATGGAATTAATGCACATGATGCAAATGTTATATTTGACGAAATGGTTGAATTTGCAAAATATGCATTTAATAAATCACATGCAGCAGCTTATGCAGTAGTAGCATACAGAACTGCATATATAAAAGCATATCATCCAGAAGCATTACTTGCAGCAACTCTAAATAGCTACTTAGGAAATCTAGACAAAGTCCCAATGTATATTGATGAATGTAAAAATTTAAATATAGAGATATTAAAGCCTGATATAAATAAAAGTAATACAAGATTTACAATAGAAAACCGGAAAGATTAGATTTGGACTTGGAAGCATTAAAAATGTTGGGATTCAAGTTGTTGAAAATATTGTTAAAGAAAGAGAAGAAAATGGAGAGTATCTTGGATTTACAGACTTTTGTGAAAGAATACAAGATAAAGGCGTAAATAAAAAATGTGTAGAAAGTTTAATAAAAGCAGGTGTATTTGATAATTTTGAACAGACAAGAAAGACACTTGTAGAATCTTTTGAAGAAATATTAGATACAATACAAGATTCTGCAAAAAAAGCATATACAGGACAAGTTAGTATGTTTGATTTAGGAGAAAGCAAAGAACAAAACAGCAAGCACAAATATGTTTTTAAAGAGTCTGAAGAATACTCAGATAAAGAACTTTTATCAATGGAAAAAGAAATGCTTGGTATATATATATCAGGACATCCATTAGAAAAATTAAAACAAGAGATAATCAATCAAACTAATATTAATACAATAAAAATGAAAGAAATAACAGAAAGTATAGAAAATGAAACTGTTTCAGAATATAAAGATGGACAAATAGTTTCTTATGCAGGAATTATTACTTCGATAAAGAAAAAATACACAAAAAATAATACTGTAATGGCATTTGTAACTATAGAAGATTTATATGGACAAGCAGAAATTATAGTCTTTGAAAATACGTATATGAACTCTCAAAGTAGCTTAATCGAAGAAAATATTGTTTTAGTAAAGGGAAGATTAAGCATAAGAGAAGACGAAGAACCTAAGATTGTAGCAAGTAGTATAGAAAATTTAACAAATGCAAAAAAAGAAAAAAAATTGGTGTTAGATATAAGAAATACTGATGAAGAAACGAAAGTAAAACTTAGAGGAGCTTTGAGATTCTTTAAAGGAGACAGAAATAATTTAAAAGTTGAGATAATAGACGAAGAGGGGACAAAACCTTGTGGAGCAATATTTGTAATAAAAGATACAATAGAGCAGTTTGAAGATATACTTGGAAAAGATAAGGTAATATTTGAAGGATAGTATAAAAATAGAGTATGTTTTGTACATACTCTATTTTTGTCATATATGTCATCGGAGATTAGCAACCACAACCGTTACCATATCCGTTACCACAACAGCAGATTATTAATATAAATAGGATTATTATCCAGCAGCAATCACCACCGAAGCCGCCGTTTCCACCACAACATCTATTTTCTGGCATATTTTCCCCTCCTTTCAAGTCTCTAAGCCTTAAGAGCTTTTGGAAAGTTAAGTTGTTTTAAGTATAGTTAGTTATTGCAACCACATCTGTTTCCGCATCCTGAGCAGAAAAGTAGTAGGAATAAAATAATGAACCATAGTATTTCACTATTACAACCACATCCACATCCGTTCATTTTGAAACCTCCCTATTAAAACTTTAAGATTTTTGTTCATTTGTTATGATATATACTATTCGAAATTTAAAAAATGGTTACAATATGTAGTTTATATAAATTAAAACTGCTATAATATTTATTCTTGCTGGTTTGGTAAAAGCTTGAAAAATAGCCTAATTTATGATATATTAATATTTATGAAAATATATTATGGAGGAATTAAATGGAAATTCCAGTAAAAAAGAATGAAGAATATATAGTAGACATAATAGACAATGGATTTCAAGGAGAAGGAATTGCAAAAATCGAAAATTATACAATATTTGTAAATGGTGCAATCAAGGGAGAAAAGGTTAAAATATTGATTCTAAAAACAACTTCATCTTATGCTTTTGCTAAAATATTAGAGATAATAAAAATGTCAAGCAATAGAAGCAAAATAGATTGCCTAAGTTACAATAGATGTGGCGGATGCAATATAAGACATATTGATTATAAAGAAACATTAAATTTAAAAAGAAATATTGTACAAAATCTAGTAAATAAAGAATTAGTAAAAAAAATAGAAGTACAAGATACAGTTCGGAATGGAAGATCCATCTTTTTATAGAAATAAAGCAATATATCCTGTTCGGAAGGAATAAAGAGAATAAAGCAATTTTTGGAGTTTTTGCAAATAGAACACATGAAATTATAGAATTTGAAGAATGCAAAATTCAAAGTAAAATATCTCAAGAAATTGCAAGTGAAATTATTAGATTTATAAATGAAAATAATATCAGTGTGTATGATGAAAAAACAGGGAAAGGGCTACTTAGACATATAATTATAAAACTTGGATTAAATACTAATGAAGTAATGTGTGTATTAGTCCTAAATAATGAAAAATTGCCAAAGGAAAAAGAATTAAAAGATTTATTGATTAATAAATTTCCAAATATTAAAACAATAGTGAAAAATATAAATAAAAAGAATACTAATGTAATATTAGGCGATAAAAATATAGTGATATATGGAGATGGATATATACAGGATAAATTAGGAGAGTATGTATTTAACATTTCTGCAAATTCTTTTTATCAAGTAAACCCTGTGCAAACAGAAAAATTATACAATTTAGCAATAGAAGGTGCAAAACTTAATAAAGAAGATACAGTTTTTGACCTATATTGTGGAATTGGAACAATCGGAATATTTGCATCAAAATATGTAAAAAAAGTTTATGGAATTGAAATAGTAAAAGAAGCAGTAGATGCAGCAAAAGAAAATGCAAGAATAAATAATATAGAAAATGTAGAATTCATATCAGGGGATGTAGAAGAAGTTTTAGATGATTTATTAAATACAAAAAAAGTAAAACCAGATGTTGTATTTATAGATCCACCAAGAAAAGGACTTGATAAAAAAAGTATAGAAAATCTTTTAAATGTTAAACCAAAAAAACTAATATATGTTAGTTGTAATCCAGCAAGTTTAGTAAGAGACTTGAAAGAATTAGAAAAAGTATATGAAATAAAAAGCATTACACCTGTGGATTTATTTCCATTTACATCACATGTGGAGTGTGTGGCAGTGCTAGGGCTAAAATAAAAACATAAAATCAAAACAAACGTTTGACAAATACAAAAATTTAATATATAATACAGAAAAATTAAAAGCAAAGGAGGAAAACCTTTGAAAGAAGATAAAAATTTAATAATAAGAAGTAGTTCTGCTGAAATTTTAATATTTGAAAAACAAAAAAAAGAAAAAGGAATAGAAGTAAGATTTGAAGAAGGAGATTTATGGCTAACTCAAAAAGCTTTAGGAGAATTGTTTGATACCACAAGAAATAATATAACTATGCATATTCAAGATATCTACAATAGTAATGAACTTGATGAAATTTCAACTAGTAAGGATTTCTTACTAGTTCAAAAAGAGGGAAATAGAGAAGTAAAAAGAAATGTGAAATATTATAATTTAGATGCAGTTATATCTGTTGGTTACAGAGTCAATTCAGACAGAGCAATTCAATTTAGAAGATGGGCAACAAATGTGTTAAAACAATTTGCCCAAAAAGGCTATATTATAGATAAAAAAAGAATGGAAAATGGAACATTTTTCGACGAAGATTATTTTGAAGAACTACTTGCAGAAATTAGAGAAATACGATTGAGTGAAAGAAGATTTTACCAAAAAATAACAGATATTTATGCAACTGCAATCGATTATGATAGCAAATCTCCAATAACTATAAATTTCTTTAAAAAAGTTCAAAATAAGATGCATTATGCAGTATCACATCAAACAGCTGCAGAAATTATTTATAATAGAGCCGATAGTGAGAAAGAACATATGGGATTAACTTCATGGAAACATTCTCCTAATGGAAAAATCTTAGAAACAGATGTAGTTATTGCTAAAAATTATTTAAGTAGAGAAGAATTAGAAGATTTAGAAAGAATAGTAAATGCTTTTTTGGATTTAGCAGAAGGTAGAGCAAAAAGAAATATTCCAATGACTATGGAAGATTGGGCAAATAGAATAGATAAATATTTATTAGCAGACGATAGAGATATATTAAAAGATGCAGGTAAAATATCACATGAAATAGCTGAGGAAAAGGCAATAACTGAGTTTGAAAAATATAGAGTAAAACAAGATAAATTTTATCAATCTGATTTTGATAAATTATTATTAGAAGCAGAAAATAAAAATTAGATGTCTTTTATCAGTAGACAACTATAAGCTAGATGTTTTTTACAAGCATATTTAAAGTATTAAAAAAATAAGTAAAATGAGGATATTTATGGAATTAATATGTAAAATAGTAGATGAGGATATAGGAGAAGTATCAATAAAAATGGATAATCCTAGATTATGGGAAACTCCTAAAAAAGCATTGAAATTGATAACAGAATCATACGATAAATTAATTGCTTCAAAATATAAATCTGTATATCATACTAAATTTGTTGTTTTGAGAGATAGAAAAATTCTAGAAAAATATATTGAAATGGAAAATTAAAAAAGTAATTTTACTATAAATATAGTTTGGAGGTAATATAAATGGAAAATTATTTTATAATACATGGAAGTTTTGGAAGTCCATTTGGAAATTGGTTTAGTTGGTTACATGATTTTATAGAAGATGAAGGAAAACAAGTATATGTGCCACATTTTCCTATTAGAGTAGGATATCAAAATTATGAAAATTGGAGTAAATTATTAAAGGTATACTTGGATTTAGGATTGATAAATGAAAATACAGTAATTATAGGTCATAGCATAGCACCAGTATTTATATCAAAGTTTCTAACTGAAAATAAAGTAAAAGTTAAAAAATTAATATTTATATGTGGATTTAATAATTATTTAGGAATAAATGAAGAATATGATAATGTTAATAGAACAATGTATTTTGATAAATTGGAAGATGTAAAACAGTATGCAAATGATATAATTTGTTTTTATTCAGATAATGATCCATATGTGAAATACGAAGCAGAAAAAGATTTTGCAGATACCGTTGCAACAGAGCAAGTTCTAGTTCCAGATGGCGGACATATCAATAGCGAAAGTGGGTATGATACTTTTGAAGATATTGTAAGTTATTTATAAATGGTATGTTACGAAAAAATAATAATTATCTTTGCGTGGTATATAAATGAGGAGAGAAAATTAGTGAATATAGGAGTAGATATAGATAATACAATAACAGAAGTTCAAGAAGAATTAAATAATGCCGCATACGAATATGCAATTAAACTAGGTAAAAATATTAAGAATTCTAAAAATCCTTTTGAAGATATAAAAAACAATGGAGATACATATAAAAAGAAATTTCAATTTTCTTATGATGAACTAAAATATTTTCTAAAAAATATTCAAGAAGAGATTATAAATAAAGCAAAACCGAGAGATAACGCAGTAGAAATAATTAATAGATTAAGAAAAGAAGGACATAAAATAATTATAATAACAGCAAGAGATAGTGAATTTCATGATGATCCATATAAGTTAAGTAAAAGTTGGTTAGATAAAAATAATATCGAATATGATGAGTTAGTTGTTAATGCAAGAGAAAAGGCATCAGTATGTAAAAAAGAAGAAATTGATTTATTTATTGATGACCAGTTAAATAATTGTATTGATGTAGAAAAAGAAGGAATACAGACAATTAGAATATCTAATGATAACAAAAATTATCAAAACATAATATCTTTAAAAGATTGGAGAGAAATATATACATTTATTTTAAATGAAAAAATATGTAGAGTAGTAAGATTTGATGATTGTAAACTTAAATTTGATATAAATAATTTTATAAGTGAGTGTATGCACAATTTTATTGGAAGACCTTATAAAGATAGACCTGATATTATGGATATAGAAAATTATTACTTAAAAAATAATGGGCAATTTATAATTGCATATGATGTAAAAGAAAAACAGATAGTGGGAACGATCGCTCTAGAAAATAGAGGACAATATGGCA
This sequence comes from uncultured Clostridia bacterium, assembly GCA_947629835.1. GTDB lineage: Bacteria > Bacillota > Clostridia > TANB77 > CAG-508 > JAAWPK01. The sequence continues at coordinate 7,525 of CANRFH010000035.1, forward strand.
TCTTAAAAAGATTTTATGTCAAAGAGAATTATCAAAAAAAAGGAATAGGTAGAAGATTATACAATGTTTTAGAATCTTATATTATAGAAGAAACTAATATAAATAAAGTATATTTAGCTTGTGGAAAAGTATTAAAGAAGGCTCATAAATTCTATATAAAAAATGATTTTAAGCAAGTAGATAAATTAGATATTGAAATGCACTTTGTAGAAGATGACGATTTTTTTGTTAAAAATATAAAAAGAGAAATAATATAAGTTGGGGATGAATTAAAGAATGAAATATGTAGGAAACAAAGAAGAAAATATAGAATACAGAAAAAGACCAGGTGCATATGCAATTATTATAAACAAAGATGACGATAAAATAGGAATTGTAGCTACTGGAGGAAGGTATTTCTATTTAGGTGGAGGAATAGAAAAAGGAGAAACTAAATTAGAAGCATTAAAAAGAGAATTGCTTGAAGAATCGGGATATACAATAAAAAATATTAAAGAATTTGAAGAGGTAGGTTCTTATATATTTGCTGAAGATAAAGGATATTTAGAAGTTGTTGCAAGTGTATATATTGCAGAATTTGATAAAAAAGTAACAGAACCAATTGAAAAGGATCATACTGTATTATGGGTAAAACCAGAAGAATATGTAAGCAAAATGTTTAGAGAATGGCAAAGATATATTATGGAAAGATTTATAGAAGAAAGAAAACAGGGGAAATTTTATGTATAAAGATATAATTACAAAGAAAGATTTAGAAAATAAATATGTTTTTTGGGATATTGATGGAACCTTAGCAGCATATAGATTCAATGGACATGTAGCAGATCCAGAAGGAACTGACAACGGAATGTCTTTAAAAGAAATCGAAGAAGGTTTATTTTTAAAAAGAAAACCATCGTTACTTATGCAAAAAGTATTGAAAGATTGTAAACCTAAAAATAATATTATTATGGGACATTGTAAGAATCAAAAAGAAATCGAAGATAAGAATATATGGTTGGATAAGTATTATCCAATGATTAAAGAAAGAATGTTAGTTTTTGAAGAGTTTTCAAAAGCTGATTGCATTATTAACTATTGTAGAAATAAAAATATAGATTTAAAAGATGTTGTATATGTAGATGATGTTATAAAGTTTTTGAGAGAAGCGGAAAGAAAGGGAATAGAATCATGGCATATTAGTAGCTTTTTAGATTGGCAATTTTATAATTGAATTTCAATAGAAAAGTATAAATACATATTTTATAAGCAAAACTGCATACGGAAATATAAAACAAATGTTTGACAATTAATAAAAAATGTTATATAATATCAAAAAATAACAAAGGATGTGATATTATATGGCAAATAATAAATTGGAAACAATTTCAAATCTTTTTGAAGGAAAAGAAATAAGAAGTATTTGGGATGCAGAAAAAGAGGAATATTATTTTAGTGTAGTAGATGTTATTAGTGCTTTGACTGACAGCAAAATTCCAAAACGATACTGGACTGATTTAAAAAGAAAATTACTTCAAGAAGGAAGTCAGTTGTACGAAAATATCGTACAACTGAAACTAAAATCAAAAGATGGGAAATTTTATAGTACAGACACACTAAATACAAAAGGAATTTTAAGATTAATAGAATCAGTCCCAAGTCCAAAAGCAGAGCCTTTTAAACTATGGCTTGCTCAAATGGGAAAGGAAAGAATTGACGAAGTTTTTGATCCAGAAATTGCAATAAAAAGAGCAATAGATTATTATAGAAATCGAGGATATTCAAATAAATGGATTGAAGCTAGACTAAAAGGAATATTAGATAGAAATAAATTAACAGATATATGGCAAGAAAATGGAATTAAAGAAAACTATGAATTTGCAGTCTTAACAAATGAAATATATAAAACATGGTCAGGAATGAAAGCATCAGAATATAAGGAGTACAAAGGAATTAGAAAAGAATCTTTAAGAGACAATATGTCTGATGTAGAAGTGGCATTAACGGATTTAGGAGAAATAGCTACAAGAGAATTAGCTAAAAAGCATAAGCCTTATGGGTTAAAAGAGAATAAAAAAGTTGCAAAAGCTGGTGGAGAAGTTGCTAAAACTGCAAGAGATGATTTAGAGAAGAAACTAGGAGAAACAGTTATTAGCAAAGAAAATTCTCTAAATTATAAATATATAGAGCAAAAAGTTCTAGATAGAACAAAAAACGAAAATGAAGACAATAATAAGCAGGCTTAGCAAAAAAATTATATATCTTTTATCAACAAACGAATATAATTCAGGCAATTCTGAGAAGAAACACTATACAGAATTTAAGTAAACATAACATTGACAAAACTATTTTAATATACTATAATTAAAATACAATAAAATACTGCATAAAAGGAGGATAGTTTATGGCTACGGCAATAGCAATAATATTCCTTGCAATTGTTTTTGTGATTTGTCGGATTATTTGGGAAATTATAAAACCAATATTTGTATTTGCTTATGAAAGCATAATACACAGCCTTATGTTATCAGGAATGACTGAACAAGCAGCAGAAGCAGTAGTATCGTCAGTAGTAATAATTTTGATTATACTATTGATAATATTTTAGCTAGGTGTCAAAAGACCGTAAATACCTTCAAGTAGTTTTGTAAGAATTTGCAAAATACTTTTTAAATAGCCTATTTTCAAAATATAATTTCAAAAATCATTATTGCAGTTTTTTATATATAAATGTATAATATTTACGAATAAAAAAGGAAACAGATTTTAATATCTGTTTCCTTTTTTGTCACTCAATATTTGCTAAAATTCTTTATAGCTAAGGGTCAAAACTATAAAGACTGCGTTTTAGCCAAAGAGTGATTCTTGTATGCCTTGTCATAAGTAACTTCCTTGATTACCTGTATAAATTCAGGCAATTCAACAGGAGCACTTTCAGACTGCAATTCAATCTCAAGAATTGCCTTGGTAGAAGAAAATTCGTACACATCAAGCTCGAAGAATTGACCTTTGTAAATGAAAGCATAGCGCGTTTTTCTAATAGGAGACAGAGCAGGATCAGCTTCACTCAAAAAACTGAGATATTCATCTTCTGTTATCTGTCTCTCATTTTCAATACGCTTCAAACCAGTGATAGGCAATTTTTCTGTATAAAAATATACAGTCTTGCCGTTTTTGGCCTTTTTGCGTATACGACGCTCGCATTCATTAGCAATAAGGTAAATTTGCTCGATTTGACTCTCTTCAATGTTTCCATCAGTGTACTTATGCAAAGTTAATGCATCTACGTTGTTTATGAGAAATTTCCGCTCAATTTCAAAATTCGGTTTTTTCATTTCAAAGAACCTTTCTTCTATATTAACCCTTAATTCCCAGTATTGCAAAAAATGCAAACCAGTAAATAGCAGCTAATTGGCTAACTATATATTAATTATATCATAAATTGACATAAAGTTCAAACACGGTAGGTGTTACATAAAATTATATGCAATACTGCATATAAAATCACTAAGAAAACTTGCGAATATGCATAAAGTATGATATAAATTTAATTATAAAATTAAATATATAGAGGAAATAATTAATATGAAAGAACTTAAAGAATTAAATTTGAAAAATAAAAAATATATGATTTTTGATATGGACGGAACATTAATTGATTCAATAGGAACATGGAATTTTGCCGATCAAGAAATAATCAAAAGATATGGAGGACCAGAAGTTCCATTAGATAAACTTCAATTTGAAAGAACTATGTTTTTCCATAAAAATCAGGAAAATGACACATATTTAGCTTATTGCAATTATTTGATAAATAAATATAACCTTAAAATTGAAGATAAAGAAAATTTCTTAAAAATAAGAAGAAGCATAGCAAATGAAATACTAGAAAGTGAAACAGATTTTAAACCTAATGCTGCTGAACTAATACTGAAACTTAAAAGTTTAGGATTTATAATTGTTTTAGCAACAGTAACAACTAAAAGGCAGATAGATATATACTCTAAGAAAAATAAAAATATGATAAAACAGATGAATATACAAGAAGTATTTGATTTTATT
>CANRFH010000036.1 GCA_947629835.1 uncultured Clostridia bacterium
ATGATTGGCATGATTATAATGGACCAGCAGAAATGACAACAAATGGAACAATATATGCGAGATTAAAAGATAGCACAAATCAAACTGGTGCAGCATCATCAGCATCAGGAAGAGTATCAAATATAGATACAATAGTACCAAATGATCTAACAGAAGGGAAAGTAACAAATAAGACAACAAATAGTATAACAGTAACAGCAAAAGCAAAAGATGGAGAACCAACAACAGAAAAACCAGGAGAACAAAGTGGAATAGCAAAGATAAAATTTGAGATAACAGGATTTATCGGTGGAACAACAAAGACAGTATCACAAGAAAAGACAGTAACAATAACAAAACCATCAGATACAGCAGAAGCAGAATGTATATTTACAGGATTAACTCAAACACAAAGTTATACAATAACAGCAACAGCAATAGATAAAGCAGGAAATGTAAGTACAAATGCAATATCAATAACAGGAGGAAGCACAGGCACAGTACCAGGAGGAAATGACTTAAAAGACGGAAACATAGCATTTGCATATGACAAAGACGGATGGACAAAAGGGCCAGTAAATGTAACAATAACATCAACATATACAGGACAAGGATATACGTTACAATACACAACAAAAGCACCAGTAGAAAATGACTGGAAAGATTATGGAAGTGGTCCAGTAAAGATGACAACAAATGGAACAATATATGCAAGACTAAAAGATAGTACAGGACAACTAGGTACAGCATCAACAGCAACAGGAACAGTATCTAACATAGATACAATATCACCAAAGAATCCAACAAGTGTAACAGCAGTTGCAGTAGAAGGAACAGATGGAAAGAAGAATTGTATAAAGGTAGAAGCAACGGCACAGGATGGAGATGTAACGACAGCAAAGCCAGGAGAACAAAGTGGAATAGCAAAGATGCAAGTTAAGATAGATAGTGGATCATGGACAGATGTTACTGCAACCTCAGAGAAAAGAGCAACAGTAACAGCAAGTTATACATCTGCAAGTCAAACAGGAGGAGCACATACAATACAAGTAAAAGCAATAGACAAAGCAGGAAATGAATCAGGTGAAGTAAGTGCAAATAGTGTAACTATAGATGCAACACCACCAACTGCGCCAACAATAGAAGTAATATCAGGAACATTAAAAGCAGGAACAACAGACACATATACATCAGCAATAACAGTAAGAATAACACCAGGAACAGATGCAGAAGGAGTAAAAGATACAACATATAGTGTAACGGAAACAAATGAAAGTGGAACACTAACAGGAACAAACACAAAAGAAATAACATTTAGAGACAATGGAGAATACACAATAAGTGCGACAACAACAGATACTTCTGGAAACACAGCAAGTGCAACGAAGAAAGTAACAAAGGCAGGAACACCACCAACAATAGTTGCATCAGCAGACAGATCGTATGAAGATGGAACACATAAAATAACAATAACAGCAACAGGAAGTGATGCAGAAGGTGGAACGCTAACATATACAGTAAGTTATGGAAAAACTGCAACATATGGAAATACAAAGACAGCAACAGGAACTGCTGGACAGCCAGTAACCATTACGATAGATTCAGACCTAGAAATGGCAACAACATATTACTATAAAGTAGATGTAAAAGATACAGATGATACATCTGCAACGAATCCAATAACTGACACCATAAAGACATACTGTGTAGCGAAATCTTGTGATGGAGGACATACTGAATCACATAGCTGTACCGCTTGTGGTGGTCGAGGTTACACGTCTGTTACTTGCAGCGGAGAGTATAGGATTACTTATACCGCGGAAACCGTCAGTGCTTTCACGGTCCCTTATTTTTGCGTTGGATGCTACCAGTACTGGACTGATGGTGAGTCTGCTAGAAGGGCTACTGGCTATTGCTCTGTTTGCGGAGGAACGCGTAATTTTGGGCTCTATCACACGTCTTGTGGACCTTCATGGGATGAAGTTACTCATACAAGAAACATTACATGTACAGCATCAGGATGTAAGAATGGAACGGTATATGAATCTGTGCCATGTGAACATAAACAGAATTCAGCGCATTTGTATTGCCCAACTACGGGGGAAGTAGTAACATCAGAGCTACATGATGATTAATATATGAGATACTTAACTCTAATATATAGATAAAGAAAGGTGTTGGAATTATTCAACACCTTTCTTATATCAAAATATTTTTTTAAAAACAATGAAGTTTAAAGTTTACACAAATTTTCCGATACTCTCATATGAATTATACCTTTTTTCAGAATTTAACATGTAAAATTTCCTTTCCCTAATTTAAACACACTTATTAGTCATGTGGTTTACCGCTCAGTACTGTGTTCACAAATTTTATGCTCAGTTATATATCCATGTGTACAAGCTTCTGCTGGAACTTCATGTTCAACCTGAGAACCATGGTCGCAGTTGTATGCACCGTAATAATGTGAGGTAACGCTTCCATGAATGCAAGGATCTGCCGGAACAGTGTGCGCATACATTTCACCGTGCTCGCAAGGTCTCCATCCAGAAACATATCCTGTACCACCACACGTAGGGCAATCCGGATCGTGCCCACCGCGCAGACGTGTTCCATGAGTCATAGCATCTCCATGTACCGGAAACCCTGCCGTGGCAGGTCGTCTCTGGAGTTCCCCCAGGGCAATACGTTCCTGTACTTCCACCTGGACATGTATATGCAGGTTTATAATCACTACATGTTTGCGTTGTTCCACTACATTGTGTTTTTCCATCATTTCCTGTACTTTTTACAGTATGTTGTGCTGTATCTGTTACTTCTACTGTATATTTGTAATTTGTATATTCTGCTAATCCTGATATTGTTAAATCTACATCTGTTCCTTGTGCCTTTCCTGTTGCTTCTGCTTTCTTATTTGTATCTGTTTCTATGTATACTTTAAATGTTAATTTGGTTGCATCTGCTGCATCTGCATCTGTTGCATTTGCTCTTATCGTTAATGAATTTGGTGTCTTTGACTGTACCTTTACACTTGCTATTACTGGTGGTACATTCGCTACTGGTAAGGTTGCTTCTGCATCTCCTGATTTTCTTATATTTCCTGCTTTATCTACTGCATTTACATATACTGTATGTTTCATTCCATCTTTTTGATTTACTACATTACATGATGTATTCTTTGATTTTTCTGCATATAGTTTTCCATCTACATAGTAGTCATAGTAATCCACTCCTGATGGAGTATCCTTTGCAGATACTGTTATTGTAAATGATGTAGGTTTTATATCTGATATACTTGGTGTAAATTCATTTGGCAATACTGTATCTATGTTAGCTACTTGTCCTGTTGCTGTTGCTCCCGTTTGATCTGTGCTATCTTTTAGTCTTGCATATATTGTTCCATTTGTTGTCATCTTTACTGGTACACTATAATCATTCCAGTCATTGTTTGCTGGTGCTTTTGTTGTGTATTGTAACGTATATCCTTGTCCTGCATACCTTGATGTTATTGTTACATTTACTGGTCCTTTTGTCCATCCTTCTGTTCCTACAGTACTTTCTGATGCATATGCAAAGTCTATTGCGCCTGAATTGCCTTCTTTATTTCCTCCTGGTACTGTTCCTGTGCTTCCTCCTGTTATTGTCGTTGCACTTGCACTTTCATTTCCTGCTTTATCTATTGCTGTTGCTTTTATTGTATAACTTTGTGTTTGAGTTAATCCTGTAAATATACATTCTGCTTCTGCTGTATCTGATGGTTTTATTATTGTTACTGTCTTCTCTTCTGATACTGTCTTTGTTGTTCCACCGATTAATCCTGTTATCTCAAATTTTATCTTTGCTATTCCACTTTGTTCTCCTGGTTTTGCTGTTGTTGGATCTCCATCTTTTGCTTTTGCTGTTACTGTTATACTATTTGTTGTCTTATTTGTTACTTTCCCTTCTGTTAGATCATTTTATATCTATTGTATAGCAAGTTCTAGTGTTACCGACCAATATGTGTAAAAAAGATAGCAATATTTGCTTACTGTAAATAAAGTTATCAAAAAATTAGTCATAAGGAAGATTAATTTTCTGTTTAACAAATTTTTATTACATCTTGTGACAAATTTTTTATTATGATATAATAGCAAGGTAGCAAAAAATAGGAGGAAAAAATGTATCTAAAAAGATTAGAAATGCAAGGATTTAAATCATTTGCAGATAAAACCGTATTAGAATTTATGCCAGGAGTTACAACAGTTATAGGGCCAAATGGATCTGGGAAAAGTAATATATCAGATAGTATTAGATGGGTGCTTGGAGAGCAAAGTATGAAGTCTTTAAGAGGTTCAAAATCAGAGGATGTAATATTTGCTGGAACACAAAACAGAAGATCACTAGGCTTTGCAGAAGTATCTTTAATATTTGATAATATGGACGGAAGACTTCCAGTTGAATATACAGAAGTTACAGTAACAAGGAAGTTATATAGAAGTGGAGAATCTCAATATTTCATAAATAAAGTGCAATGCAGATTAAAAGATGTAATAGAGTTATTTATGGATACAGGAATAGGAAAAGATCGGTTATTCAATAATTGGGCAAGGTAGAATAGATGAAATATTAAGCAATAAATCAGAAGATAGAAGAAATATATTTGAAGAGGCAGCAGGAATTACAAAATATAAAGCTAGAAAGACAGAGGCAGAAAAAAAGCTAGAAAGAACTAAACTTAATTTACTTAGGATAAATGATATTTTATCAGAAATAGAACAAAATATAGAGCCACTAAAAATAGAAGCAGAAAAAGCAAAACAATTTCTAGACCTTCGAGAAGAATTGAAAAGCATAGAGGTTGGCCTTTTTGTATACAATATTTCTACATATAAAGAAAAACTAGAAAAGATTATTCAAGATGAAGAAGTTCTAACATCACAAAATAATGAAGAAAATATCAAATTAGAAAAACTAAATGAATTAAAACAGAATTTAAAAATTGAGATAGATAATATAACAAAAGAAATAGAAGAGACACAAAATCTAGGCTCACAAAGTATACAGGAAAAAGAAAAATTAAATTCAGAAATAAATGTATGTAATGAAAGAATAACAAATAACAACGAAAATCATGCAAGATATGAAAAAGAAATAGAAGAGATAAATGAAAGAAATAAAGCACTAGAAGAAGAAAAAACTCAAAAGCAAGAGAAGAAAGGAAAACTCTTTGAAAACAAATCAAAGTTTGAAAATGAGTTAAAAGAAAAAGAAGAGGAGCTTAGAGTATTAACAGAAAAGCTATCAAGCAAGGAAAAAGAAATCGAAGCAAAAAAAGCAAAAGTTGAAGAATATACAGATGGAAAGTATGAAAAACTTAATGAGATAAACACTTTAGAAATTACAAATGAGAACATTGATAAAAGAGTAAAAACTTTAAAATATGATATACAAGTTGCAATTTCAGAACTTGATAGTACAAATCTTACAAAACAAGATATATCAAAAGTTTTTTACGAAATAGAAGCAAAGAAAAACAAATTCCAAAAACAAATAGACGAATTAACAAGCAAAAAGGATGAAGAAGAAAAAAGTATAAAAAAATATGAAGATACAATAAATAACTTGCAATCTGAATATAGAATAAAAGAATCAAAACTAAAATTCTTAAATGAAACTGAAAAAGAAAAAGAAGGATATTCAAAAAGTGTAAAATCACTTTTGCTTGCTATTGAAAAAAATGCAGAAATTGGAAAATGTTCAGAAGGTGTTTTAGGTAACCTTATATCAGTTCCAAAGAAGTACCAAATAGCAATAGAGATGGCACTTGGAGCATCTATCCAAAATATAGTAACAAAAACAGAAAATGATGCAAAAAAATTGGTTGAATATTTAAGAAACAACGACTTAGGTAGAGCATCATTTTTACCAATGACATCTGTAAAAGGTAAAAAATTAGAAAAAATTAATAGCAAAAATATAGAAGTAGAGATTGCATCAGATGTAATAAAATATGACAAAAAATATGAACAAATCATACTAAGCTTGCTTGGAAGGACAGTAATTGTAGAAGATATAAAAGAAGCAATAGATCTTGCAAAACAAAATAGTTATGGATTTAAAATAGTTACTTTAAAAGGAGATATAATAAATCCATCTGGTAGCATTTCTGGTGGTTCTTATGTTAAAAAGACAGTAAATATACTAGGAAGAAAAAATGAAATAAAAGAGTTAGAACAAGAATTAAAGAAAATAGAAGAAAAGATAAAAAAAGAGCAAGAAGAAAAGGAAAATTTTGTAACAAACTCTGAAAAATATGACGAAGAATTACAGAGTTTAACTCTTCAAATGCAAGAAATTCAAATAACTTATGCAACTGATGAACAAAAATTAGTTATGGTCCAAGAAAATATTGCAAAATTGCAGGAAAAAATTGGAAAACAAAAAGAAGAACTTAAAGTAATAGAAAATCAAAAAGAGGAAAACATATTAAAAATAGCCGAAATTAATGAAACATTAAATAAAAATAATGACGATATGATTAAACTCAAAGGAGAGATTGAAGAATTTGCAAGACTTAATTCTGATAATCAAAAATATATAGACGATTTGAACTTTGATGTAACAAATTTAAAAATCTCAGTTTCTTCATTTAATGAAAGTGAAATGTCAATAGATGAAATGGTAGAAAGAATTAATCAAGATATACAAAATAATCTGTCTAGCATTTCTAAAAAGCAAGAAAGCATCGAAAATATTAAAACTGAAAATGAAGAAATGAAACAAAAAATCATTAGCTTAGAAGAAGCAAAGAAAGAAATAGACAGCAAGATGAATTCTAGTGATGAGAATATAACAAAACTAAAAGCTCAAAGAGAAGAAAAGAATGAGAACTTAAATAATGTAGAAGAAAATATTTTGAGTCAAATAAGTACACTAGATAGCTTAAAAGAAGAAATATTAAAAATCGGAGTAAAAAGAGATAAAGTTAAAGAAGATATAGACGAAATAACAAATAAATTATGGGAAGAATATGAAACAACCCCAAATAATGCAGGAGAATATAAAAAACCTGACAATATAGCAAAGGCTTCAAAAAATGTAAATTCTTTAAGAAATAAAATAAAAGACTTAGGAAGCGTTAATGTAGATTCAATACAAAAATATAAAGATCTTTCAAAAAGATATGACTTTATGTGTGAGCAAAGACTTGATATAGAAAATACTATGTCAAAATTGAAAGATATTATTCAAGAAATGACTGGAATAATGAAAACAGAATTTACTGAAAAATTTGAGATAATAAACAAAAATTTCTCAGAAGTGTTTAAGGAACTGTTTGGTGGAGGTAAAGCAAATCTAGTATTAGAAGATGAAAAAAATGTACTAGAATGTGGAATAGAAATTGTAGTACAACCGCCAGGAAAGAAACTTCAAAACTTAACATTACTTTCAGGAGGAGAAAAAGCCTTTACTGCAATTGCTTTGCTATTTGCAATGCTAAAAATAAATCCAGCACCATTCTGTGTGCTTGACGAAATCGAGGCTGCTCTTGATGATGTAAATGTATATAGATTTGCTGATTATTTGAAAAAATTTACCAAAAATACACAATTTTTGGTAATCACTCACAGAAAAGGAACTATGGAATCCGGAAATTCTGTATACGGCATAACAATGGAAGAAAATGGAATAAGTAAACTTCTGTCAATGAAACTAAATTAAGAAAGTATAAACTTTTTAAGATTTCACAAAATAATCTTAGAAAGTTTATTTTTTTCAAAATTTAGTAAATTAAAATGATGATAGGAGGGTAAATTATGGATGAAGATGAAACAAAGTATGGAGAATTTATATCATCATATTTTGCTTGGATAACACTTGAAAAGCAAAAAGAGGAGGCTCGAAAATTAGAAAATATGACAAAAAAATAAGAAGTTTTGTCGTATGTATTGAAATCACAAAAAAATTTGATATAATTACCAAAAGAAGATTGGTAAAGGAGCTGGATTAAATAATGACATATAAATTCACACCAAGTGCAGAAAATGCTATGGAATTTGCAAATCAAATAACAACTAAACTAGGCCACGATTATATAGGAACAGAGCATATTTTATATGGACTTAGCAGAGAAAATACAGGAGTTGCGAGTAAAGTCCTAGAAGGACAAGGTATAAACTATGACAATATATTAGTGCAAATAGAAGAAATAATAGGAGCAGGAAGACTAAAATCAAGGAAGGTTCTAGGCTTTACTCCAAGAACAAAAAAGACATTAGAAAATGCATATCAAGAAGCAAAAAAAATGAATTCAGATCTTATAGGAACAGAACATATACTAATTCGGAATGCTAAAAGAAGGAGATAGTGTTGCTGTTCGTGTTTTATCAAACTTAAATGTAGATATAAAAGGTATATATGAAGATATTTTAAGGGTTATAACTGAAAATGCATCAGAAGAGAATAAGACAAAAAACAGGTTAACAAAAGAAAAAGCAGACAATGACTTTTCACAAACTCCAACATTAAATCAATTTGGAGTAGACCTAACTAAAATTGTAAAAGAAGGAAAGCTAGATCCAATAGTAGGTAGAAAAAATGAAATAGATAGAGTAATTCAAATATTGACGAGAAAAACAAAAAATAATCCTTGCTTAATAGGAGAACCTGGCGTTGGAAAAACTGCAATAGTAGAAGGACTTAGTTATAAGATAGTTACAAATGAAGTGCCTCAAATGTTAAAAAATAAAAGAGTAGTAAATCTTGATATATCAAGTATGGTTGCAGGTTCAAAATATAGAGGAGATTTTGAAGATAGAATAAAGAAAGCATTAAATGAAGTTAAAAAAGCAGGAAACGTAATACTTTTCATAGACGAAATACATACGATTGTAGGAGCAGGTTCTGCGGAAGGTGCAATAGATGCAGCAAATATATTAAAACCAATTTTAGCAAGAGGAGAAATAAGCTTAATTGGTGCAACAACTTCTGACGAATATAGAAAATATATAGAAAAGGATACAGCATTAGAGAGAAGATTTAGTCCTGTCATGATAGAAGAACCAGATGTAGAGAGCACGATTTTAATTCTAAAAGGAATAAGAGATAAATATGAAACACATCACAATGTAGAAATAACAGATGATGCAATAAATGCAGCGGTAAATTTATCTGTTAGATATATCTCAGATAGGTATTTACCAGATAAAGCGATAGATGTAATAGATGAGGCAGCATCAAATGCGAGAATGATAAAATATACTATGCCAGAGAAACTAAAAGAATTAGAGCAAAACTTAGAAAAGATAAAATCTGAAAAGGAAGAAGCAATCTCTTTGCAAGAATTTGAAAAGGCAGCAGAGCTTAGAGATAAAGAGCAAAAGTGTGAAAGAAAGCTAGAAAAAGAAAAAGAAAAGTGGAGAGACGAAAACGTAAGAGAACTTACGAAGATAACAGAGGATAATGTGGCACAGGTAATTGCAAAATGGACAAACATTCCAGTTATGAAGATTAGTCAAGACGAAAATGAAAAATTAAAAAATTTAGAAGTTGAACTTCATAAAAGGGTAGTTGGACAAGACCAAGCGATAGAAGCGGTTGCAAAGTCTATAAGAAGAGGCAGAGTCGGAATAAAAGATCCGAATCGTCCAATAGGTTCATTTCTATTTTTAGGACCAACAGGAGTTGGAAAAACAGAAACATCAAAAGCTCTTGCAGAAGTACTATTTGGTACAGAAGATAGTATAATAAGAGTAGATATGTCAGAATATATGGAATCACATTCAACATCAAAGTTAATTGGATCACCTCCAGGATATGTTGGATATGATGAAGGTGGATATTTGACAAAGAAAGTAAAGCAAAAACCATATTCAATTATTTTATTTGACGAGATCGAAAAGGCACATCCAGATGTTATGAATATGTTACTTCAAATATTAGAAGACGGAAGATTAACAGATAGCACAGGACGAGTTATAAATTTTAAAAACACAGTTATAATAATGACATCTAATGTTGGAGCAAAACTAATAACAGAAAGCAAGAAATTAGGATTTTCTAATTCATCAAATGAAGAAGAAAGAAACAAGATAGATTACGAAAATGCAAAAAGAGATATTATGCAAGAAGTGAAAAAAGAATTTAGACCGGAATTTATAAACCGTATAGACGAAATAATTGTATTCCATAAACTAGAACAAGAGGATATAGAAAAAATAGTTAATTTAATGCTAACTAATTTGCTAAAACGATTAGAAGACCAAGGATATATAATAGAGATTGACGAATCAGTAAAAAATTATGTTATAAAAGAAGGAACTGATAAAAACTATGGAGCAAGACCTTTAAGGCGAGCAATTCAAACAATAGTTGAAGATACAATAACTGATGGAATACTAAATGGAGAAATAAAAATAAACGAGAAAAAAATATTAATTGAAAGTGAAGGAAAAGTAATAATAAAGTAATATAAAGAACAAACGGACCACAAATAGGTTCGTTTGTTTTTTAGAAAATAAAAAAAGGTAAAAAAAACCATAAAAATTTTTAAAAAATCTATTGACATTAGACAACTAATTATGTTATTATAATATTACACTCATGAAAACAGATAAAACATATTAAAAAGTGTATATAATTTTTGGTATACAAACTAGTAATATTGAAGGTAAAACATAGTAAAAGAGCAACGTAAATTACTGGTTTTTCTTTTGCCCAAAAAATATTTAAAAACTTTTAAAAAAAGTGTTGACATTTGTTTTTAGAAAGTGTATAATTTATAAGTTCCACATTTCAAAGGAACACAAAAAGTACATTGAAAAGTAAACAAAAAATCCTTTAAGAAACCAAGCGGGAGAGTACATTTTGAAAAAGAGATGTATGAACCAAAAAAATAATGAAAGATTAAAAATGAGTTAAGAATAACTCGAAGAGATAATAAATTTACCGATGAAGTAAATTTAAAAGGGTTTCGCATCAAAAACGAGTAATACAAGGAAAACAAATAAAAATTGACGAGATAGTACGTGTGTACATCGAGGAAATTTTTAAGAAGTTTGACGAAGTAGGACGAAGTTTTTCATGCGAAAATAAATTGAGAGTTTGATCCTGGCTCAGGATAAACGCTGGCGGCGCACATAAGACATGCAAGTCGAACGAGCTTAATACCTT
>CANRFH010000037.1 GCA_947629835.1 uncultured Clostridia bacterium
AACTTTGAAACTTGTCCAAATGTAATTCTTCTAATTAGTACCCATAATGGAATATAATTGTATTTTTCTATGTAATGTACTAACATTTTATTATTTACATTTATCTGATTTTCTTTTTCTTTTTCTATTTCACTTATAAGTTTCTGTATTTTTTTATTGTTCTTTTGAGAATTGTCAAAATTGCCTTCTATAAGATAATCTTTATTTCCATAATTTTTAGAAAAGTCATATGCAATATATGTTTTGATTTTTCGTTCTATTGATATAATATATTTGAAAAGATTCATTCTTAACTCTATATCAAATCTATAAAGTGTGTATATTTCTTCTAATGTTACATTCTGTTTGAATTCCTCATTTTCAGATTTATTTTTAACAAATAAATCTTTATATCCATTTATTAAATAATAATAATTGTTTTCTTTTAAAAGCTTTTTAGCAAATTCTTCATCTTTAATTATTAAATTTCTTCCTTTTAGTATTTCTATTTGTTCTTCTATTGTTTTAAATTCTTTTTCCAATATATTCCCTCCAAACATTAAAGCAACCCCAGGCCTCGTAGGTATCTGGGGTATTGATCTGCTTAAATAAAGTATAACATGATTTTTAAAGTCTTGTCAATACTTTATATAATATTTTATGCAACTTTTGTTTTTATATGCATATATCTATATATTTTGGCATTATTATTAATTATTCATATATTATTTTTTAATTTTCAAGAATTATGTCTGGATATCAGTCTTTACCTAAAATTTACTCCGTACAATTCCCCCTATCATTCCTGCAATAATTCCTATAAGCATCATAATAATTGAATATAAATTTAATGCAAAACCGCTTCCCAATATACTAGACGATAAATATATCAGCATTATATATATAAGTCCTATTATTCCCCCATTTAATATTCCATTTTTCTTAATTGAGCTTGTTGTCATTGAACTTCCTGCAAGAATACTTACCCCCGTAATTGCAACTATCACTGGACTTATCGTACTTTCTGGTAAGTCCGTATAAGTAAGTACTATTGCATATATAAATAATAGCACGAATGTTATTATACAAGAAATAACTATTCCTTTAAATATTTTTATTACATTATTACCTTCTGATACAAGCTTTGTCTCTGATATTTCTTTCATATATAGCCTCCTCTTTTTATCTTTATTCTTTCTTATATAAATTATTCATAAAATTTAACATTTAGAATAAAATTTAACAAAATCTATTTTTGGGAGGTTTACTATGAAGGAAAATACAGATTATAGCGGGTTTTCTCCTTATGATAATTTGAATTTTGATGCTAATTTTAATGATATGTACAAAGATCCTATGTTTAGCCCTATGATGCAATATGAACAAGCATATATGTATTATAGATATTTATGTATGCAGTTAGATTACAAAATCAAATGTAAAGAATATGAAAGATTAACTTCTAAGGATAATAGAAGAGTGGAATAGCTTTTGCTATTCCACTGTATCGTCTTTTATATAATATTTCGTTCCAAGCATCTTATCAGGCAGATATTGTTGATCAACTACGTGTCCCGGATAATCATGAGGATATTTATATCCATTTCCATATCCAAATTCACTCATGCCCTCTGCTGGTGCATTACGTATATGCATAGGTATTTCTCCTGTATCTTTTGTATTTACATCATTTAATGCTTTATCTACTGCAAGATATGCTGCGTTTGATTTTTTTGATGTTGCAACATACACTGCTGCTTCTGCAAGTATGATTCTAGCTTCTGGCATACCAATCATAGTTACTGCTTGCATTGCAGAAGTTGCAACAACAAGTGCATTTGGGTTTGCCATCCCAACATCTTCTGCTGCTGCAATAGTTATCCTTCTTGCTAAAAATACTGGATCTTCCCCACCTGCTAATGCTCTTGCTAAATAAAATACTGCTGCATCTGGATCGCTACCTCTCATAGATTTTATAAATGCACTTATGTTATCATAGTGAGAATCTCCATTTTTATCAAAAATCACTTTTCTACTTGATACACATTCTTTTGCGATTTCTTCCGTGATATTTATAAATCCGTTTTCGTCCATCTTAGTCGTAAGTACTGCAACTTCTAATCCGTTTAATGCATTTCTTACATCTCCATTTGCAGTTTCTGCAATTTTTCTTAGGGTAGATTCTTCTATTTTTACATTAAAACTTTTTAGTCCATCTTCACTTGTTAAAGAATTTTTTAATACTGTAAATATATCGTCAACTGTAAGTGGTTCTAGTTTGCATACCATTGACCTTGAAATAAGAGCTTTATTTACCTCAAAGTATGGATTCTCTGTTGTTGCTCCGATTAAGATCACTGTTCCATTTTCTACAAATGGAAGCAATGCATCTTGTTGAAGTTTATTAAATCTATGTATCTCATCTATGAATAAAATGCATTTTCCTGCTGGATTTAAAAGTAAATTTTGTGTATCTTCAACAATCTTTTTTATCTCTGCAACACCTGATGTTACTGCATTTATCCTATAAAACTTCGTCTTTGTAGTATTGCTTATTACTTTTGCAAGCGAAGTCTTTCCACACCCTGGTGGTCCCCAAAGTATGATACTAGATAACCTATCTGCTTTTATGGTTCTATATAAAATTTTATCTTTTCCAAGAATATGTTTTTGTCCTACATATTCTTCTAATGTTTTTGGCATCATTCTATATGCCAAAGGTTTAGTCATATCCATTTTATATTTCCGTATTTAACATTACTCTCTTGCAAGTAATGCTAGTCCTTTCCTTATCATATCTTCAACTGACATATTTTTCAAATCTAACTTCTTAAATACTTTTTCTATTTCTTTTCTATTATATCCTAATACTTGAAGTGCTGATACTGCCTCTGATACATTTTCGTCTTCGCCTATATTTTCTTCTACTTCTCCTTCTAGTTTTTGTTCTTCTAGCTCTATTTTCATTTTGTCTTTTAGCTCTAATATCATTCTAGCAGCAGTTTTTTTACCAATACCAGGAATTTTAATAAGTTTTTCATCATTATTTGTTATTATAGCTAGTGCAAATGCGTAAGGCTCTATGTTTGCTAGTATTGTTAATGCAGATTTTGCACCTATTCCACTTGTTTGTATTAATAATTCAAACATTCTTAATTCTTCGCTTGTTAAAAATCCATATAAACTTATATTATCTTCTCTAACATAATAATGTGTATGAATTTTTACTATATCTCCAGTATTTCCTACTTTTTCTATAGCATTTTGTGCCATATATATTTTATATCCTATTCCTCCTGTTTCTATTATTACTGAGTCTGATAATTTCATTTCTATTCTACCTTTTATATATGCATACATATTTTATCCTCCGTCCAAATTTAGTTTAAATCGTAATCAATATACTACATTTTAAATAAAAATACAAGCGAACAAAACAAATTTTTGTATTTTTTTAATATATATATGAATGATAATAATTTTATTTGAGATGGGTGCGTCCCAGCGACCAACCGAAGCGTAGCGAAGGGCGACTTTTGCAGCCTACTTTATTAAAATTTAATTTGTAGGCTGCAAACGACAAACCCATCGTAAAATAAACATTATTATCATTTTGTATTTAGATAAATAGATTAATTATTATTCCTGTAACTGCACCTAAGAAAAAGAGCAATGTGACTATCCTTATATTTTCTTTTACATTTTTATTTATTCTAAATAACATAAGTAGACCTGCTCCTGCTCCAACTAATAGTCCTGCAATTAGTGATCCAAAACTTATTATTCCTGATAAATACAATTCTGTTATAATTACAGAAGATGCACAATTTGGAATTAGCCCTATTAGTGATGCGATTATTGGTTCAAAGATAGACGTTTGAGTCATAAAGTTCTTTAAAGTGTCTTCTCCTACAACTCCAACGATTATATTAATTATTAGTGTTAATATGAATATATATATAAATACATTTATTGTATGTTTTAAAGCTGATTTTACTATACCATTCTCACAATGGCAATGTTCTTCTTCGCATAAATCTACAATCTTTTCCTCTTTCACTTTGCCTTTTTTAAATGTTCTTAAAAATAAATCTATTAAGAAGCCATATATCATACCTATTACAAATTTTACTGCAAGTATTCCTATTATTATATTTATTGGTACCGCCTTAGATATAAGTATTGGTAGCATTTCATCTGATGTTGATAAATAAACTGCTATTAAAGTTCCAAGTGTTATTATTCTTGCTGCATATAGATTTGTTGCAACAACTGAAAATCCACATTGTGGAAATATACCAAATAAACTACCAATTGCTGGTCCAAATTTACCAGATTTTTTTATCTTTTCTTTTGACTTTTCACTGATTTTATGCTCGATATATTCCATTATTAAGTAAGCTATAAACAAAAATGGTAATAGCTTTATGCTATCAATTACTGTGTCTTTAAGAATATCTAACATACTTTTTTCCTTTCTTTTTATAAATCTACATATTTATATTACTATATTTTTCCAGAAAAATCAATATTGCTAATAATTAATCATAAACAAAACAGGATGCCACTTTTTTGTGACATCCCATTTTGTTTTATCTTAGTTTCCAACGCTCCATTACTTCAAAAAGAAACTCTGGATTTTCTGCAAGTGTATCCCTCGTACTCCATAGTATAGTAGAGATTTTTTCAGTAGCAAGTTCTTCCAAATTATACTCTTCGTATAATTTAGGATAAATTTTCTTATACTCAAAAAATAGTTGTTGGATTGCTGTTATCCTTTCCTCCCACTTTTCATATTCTCCGAGTATAGAAAAAGCTCTAGCAAGATCCTTGTTAATGAATATTCTCATCGGATATTGTACAGATGATAAAAAATTTAGAGTGATAAAGTTGTCATCTGCATTTTCAGCTGGGAAATACCGTGCTAGAATAATAGAGCAGAGATCATACAAATCCTTCATTTCCTCTATCTGCTTTTTTGCTGAACTCCTCTTGGTTGCAACAGGAAAACGTTTAGTTTTAAGCAATAACCTAAGTCTCTTCTCAGGAGGTAGATTTATTGCTTGTTCTGACAAGGGGTTTGGATCTAATCTATTCGTAGTTAAACTACTCATTTTATTCCTCCAAAAATTGGTGTTGTTTTTATTCTAATGCTTATACCAAGGAATATTTATATAAATATGGCCTTGCCATAATTAAATATATTATACCATAATTTTATGTGATTTGCAAAGGTTATGTGATATTTATCAAAATATATGTGACTATTCCTATACTTTCAATTATAAATAAATTTAGCATATTAGATGTAAAAAGATTACTTGTTGCTTCTATTACTCCTTGTGTACTTTTTTGATTTTTATTATGATGTTTCTGCGACTCTATGAAAGTTATTAATTCTGGTACACTTGTTATAGCTCCTAAAATTATTCCAATTATTACTTCTGGTATTTTAAAAATATGACTTAGATTTTCTAGACTGTCTCCAAGTAAATTGCCTATCACAAATAATGCTACACCAGTTATAACTAATTCTATACTTGTTATAATTGCAAGTTTTCTTTTACCTTTTACCCACTTCTTTTCTTCTTCGATTTTTTCTAATTCTTCACTATCTATTTCTTTTATTTTATATACTTTGTATGCATTACCTCTTATGTAATAAAGCATTATAAATGTCAAAATAAATATTGGAACTATTGTAATGCTTACCTCTAAATTTGTAATTAACATTAATATTGGTATTATAATTGTTGCAATAACTATGCCAAGCTCTACTTTTATTGCTTTATTTCTTAGAACATTTCCATTTTTATTAATTATTATTGATGCATAATATTGAACAAAATTTATTACATTTGAACTTATAATATTGTATGTGCTTGTCTGAATTAATCCTTGCAAAGATGAAAAAAATACCGTCAAAAGCTCTGGCACAGATGTTGCAAAACCTGCAATATTTCCAACAGTTTTAGCTTTTAAATTTAGTATTTCTGCAAGTTTTCTTAAAAGTTTTACAAGTATTTGTTTTGATATATACACTATTGCTAATGAATAGATTATAAATTTTATTATTTCAAATACTAATCCCATAATATCACCTATTGCAAGTATACCTATTTTTTTAATATTTAAAACTCTATCTAAATATTAAATCTAGATAGAGTTTTATATTTTCTTATAATCTTTTAAATTTTGTACCACTTTATATTATATTTAATCTTCTTTTTTATCTAACCAATCTTTTCCATCAACCACTCTCGTTACCATCATTGATGATGCTGTATCTCCGACAACATTAAGCATTGTTGCAGGAGGGTCTATAATTGTTGCAATTATAGTAAGTATTGGAAGGCTAGCTACTGGAAATCCCATCATCGTTATTATTAACATTTCTGAGATTGTTCCTCCACCTATTGGAACTCCTGCAATTAAAAGGTTAGCAAGTAATGCTATTCCTAACACTTGCAAGATAGCACCTGGCGTACTTAAAGATGTTCCAAATAAGCATACTAAGAACATTATTTTAAATACTGATCCAATTGCTGAACCATCCTTATGGAAGCTTGTTCCCATTGGTATAGTTGTTTCTGCTATATCATTTGGAACTCCCATTTTTTTAGCACATTCTATATTTACTGGAATTGATGCAGCACTTGAACAAGTTGCAAGTGATGTAAATGTTGAAGGTAATACATTTTTCCAAAATAAATTTACTCCCTTTTTTCCACCAGCAATAAATGCATAAAAAGTATAAATTATAAAATAGAATAAAACTGCAACAATTGTATATATTACAAATGTTTTTAAATATCCAATAGCTATTGATGCTCCAAAGCTTCCAACTAGTGATGCAAAGTAGCATCCTAATCCTATTGGTGCATAATACATTATTATTTTTACGATATTTTGAATTACATCATTTGCAGAATTTAAGAAGTTTAGAAATGGCTCTCCTTTCTCTCCTGACATTTTAACTCCTATTCCACATATTACTGAGAATACTAAAATTGCTATTATATTATTTTTAGATAGCAGATCTTGAAAATCACTAACTGTAAGTAATTGAACTGTTCTTTCTGCTATACTTAAATCTTCTGTTTCATCTTCTGTTACTTCTTCATCTTCTAAAGAAGCTCTTATCATTTCTCCGGTCTTCCGTATCTACTAGTTTTGTAAATGATGTTACTGCAAATCCAATTAATAGTGCAATTACTGTTGTGATAACAAATACACAAATAATTGTCACCATTATTTTGCCAAATCTCTTTGGGCTTTTCATTTTTGCGATTGAAGTGGTTATTGTTAAGAAAATAAGTGGTACAATAACAACAAGTAGTAAATTAACAAAGATGTCGCCTAATGGTTGCAAAACAGTTGCTTTTTCTTGGAATATAATTCCCACGATTGCACCAACGATAATAGCAACTAAAAGAATTATCGTTGACTTGTAATTTGATAAAAATTTTTTCATAATACTACCCCTTTATTTAAGTGGCAACGAGAATATAATTATATTCTTCGGATTTGCTAATATTATATTCTATATATATGTTTTTTGCAAGTATTTATGAAATTTTTTTATCTTCTCCTTTTCTGCATCATATATACAGCTCTTGCAGTTATATTGTTTGGAGAAATTTTTGCAATAACTCTTAAAATCTTTATTCCGGATTCCTGGTACAATTAAAAATTTATTTTGAAGCATCTTTTTTACTGTATATTTTGCAACTTTTTCACTACTCAAAGAATATAAGCTAAATTTTACACCTGCAACACTATTGAAATTTGTATCTACTGGACCTGGGCAAAGTACGCTTATTTTTACATTAGATTTTTCTTTTTGAAGTTCTGCTCTTATCCCCTCAGAAAGTCTTACCACATAAGATTTTGAAGCATAGTAAGCTTCCATAAGTGGCCCTGGCATAAAGCCTGCTATTGATCCAACATTTAAGATATGTCCACTATTCTTCTTCATCATATCTTTTAAATATAGCTTAGTTAATATATGAACAGCTGTTATATTTGTGTTTATTAAGTTTATTTCTTTTTCTAAATCTGTTTCAGTAAATTTACCAAATGCTCCAAACCCTGCATTGTTAATCAATATATCAATATCTTTTGCCATTTCATGTAGCTTCTTACAATTATCCGCATTTGATAAGTCCATTGATATAACTTCTATATTCTTACCATTTAAACTATTTTTTACTTCTTCTAGTTTTTTCTCATCTCTTGCAACTAAAACTAAATCATATCCTCTTTTATCAAATTCTCTTGCTATATCTCGTCCTATTCCAGATGATGCACCTGTAATTAATACTCTCATATTTACCTCCTTTATACGAACTCTTCCCAAACTAAATTTGCTAAGTCAAGTCCTTTGTTTGTAAGTTTTATATTATCGCCATCTATTTCAAGTAAATTTTCCTTAACAAGTTTTTCTAATTCTTGTCTATATTTAAATACTGGATTTTCTCCAAATTTATTTTTATATTTACTTATACTAACTCCATCTATTTTTCTTAATCCAAGTAGCATATACTCTTTTTTAGTATCTTCATCTCTTTGTGTTTCGTTTATAGTTATATTTTTATCAAAGTCACCATTATTTATGTTATTTATATATTCTTCTAAATTTGATGTATTTGAAAATCTAATTTTGTTAAGGTAAGAATGGGCAGCAAGTCCAACTCCTATGTATTCCTTTTGTTCCCAGCAATCTGAATTATGTCTTGATTCATATCCTTTTTTTGCAAAATTTGATATTTCATAATGTATATATCCATTACTCTCTAGCATATTTTTAACTTTCCAATACATTTTTCTTTCTATGTCCTCACTTGGAAGTTTTAGTATACCTTTATTTACCATATCCCACATTTTTGTATTTTCTTCTAATATCAAAGAATATATCGATATATGTTCTGGATTTAATTTTATTATTTTTCTTACACTTTCTTCTAAAATCTCTATCGTTTGACCTGGAAGTCCTAACATTAAATCTACATTTATATTATTGAAGCCCACTTCTCTTGCTAAACTATATATATTTAAAAATTCTTCAAAACTATGTATTCTTCCTATTTCTTTTAGGATGTTATTATCTGTACTTTGAAGTCCTATACTTAATCTATTTACTCCTATCTCTTTGTATTTTTTAAGTTTTTCTCTATCTGCTGTTCCTGGGTTTATTTCAATTGTAATTTCTGCATTATCTAGGATATAGTCTTTAACTTCATTTATTATATCCGAAATACATTTACTATCTAAAATAGATGGAGTTCCTCCACCTATGTATATTGTATTTATTTTATATTTACTTATATCTTTATTTTTTATTTCTTTAATTACTGCTGTCTTGTACTTTTCAATAAGACTACTTTTATCAGAGAAAGATACAAAGTCACAATAACTACATTTTTTCTTGCAAAATGGTATATGTATATATAGTCCTATATCTTTTTTCAAATTTTAATCCTCCGAAATTTCAATTATTTTTTTTAGTCTATGGTTTACTCCAGATTTTCCTATCGGAGTTTTTAGCATCTTCCCAAGCTCTGCAAGTGTAGCATCTGGGTTTTCTAACCTTAAATTTGCTATTTCTTGTAAGTTTTTAGGGAGAGTATTAAATCTTTTTTGTTTTATTATCTTTTCTATTGCTTGTACTTGAATAACAGATGCAGTAACTGTTTTATTTAAATTTGCAGTTTCACAATTTACTTTTCTATTTACATTATTTTTTGTTTCTTTAAAAACTCTAATGTCTTCATATTTCAGTACTGAACTATTTGCACCAATTAGTGCTAAAAATTTTGATATTTCCTCTCCATCTTTTATATAAATTGAATACGAATATTTTCTATTTAAAGTTTTTACTTCTATTCCAAAGTTATTTATTATTTCTATTAATTCTTTTCTATTTTTTTCATTTTCAAGTCTTATTTCTAAATGATATCTTGTATTTGGATCTGTAATAGAACCGCTTCCCAAAAAAGCTCCCCTTACAAGTCCTCTTTGTATATCTACATTTTCTAAATCTAAATCTTCTAAATTTACGTCATCTTTATTAAAAGTTATCAAATAGTTTTTACCTTGCATTTTTATATCATAATTTATTTCTAATCTATTTAATAACTTATTTAACCTGTTTATATTATATTCATTTTCTGTCAAAAACTTAATCTTTTTTTCTTTTCCATTTGTTGTAAGTAAATATCCATATAATTCTGATTTTACAACTTCTATATTTCCAAAGATATTTATCTTACTTAATTCTTCTTTTACATTTGCAGAAAAAGACATAACCTACATCATTCTCCTTCTGTACTCTCCGTGCTTTGTGTACTTTCTACGCTCTCTACACTTTCCATACTCTCTACGCTATTTGTACTTTCTGTGCTCTCTACGCTCTCCACACTCTCTGTACTTTCCACACTTTCCGTGCTCTCCGTACTCTCTGTGCTCTCTGCACTTTCTGCACTTTTCATGCTTTCTATGCTTTTTATTTCTTGATATATTGATTCTACATTATTTACATCTTTGCCATATATTTCTTCTATCCTTTGTTTAGATTGTAAAGCTGTAATTTGATTATTTGTACCAGCCCAATATATGGTTATAAGCATAGCCATACAAAGCAAAAATGCAATTATTACAAGTAATGCAATTGATCCTATCTCAGATTTAAATTTTTTCATAAGTACCTTACCATTCCTTTCTTGCCTTCGCTACGCTTAGTCTGCGAAAGGCACAAAATTTAATTAAA
>CANRFH010000038.1 GCA_947629835.1 uncultured Clostridia bacterium
ACTAATAGTAGATTGACTGTTATTATATCTAACCAATGTCTAACGAATATCTAACAATTTTTCAAATTTCTTGTAATTTTCTAAAAAATTATAGTAGTGTATATTTATCAATAACAAATAATAAAAAGTATTAAAAATCAATTGTTTAGAGGCTTTTAAATAATATTATTTAACTTTTAAAATCAATAAATGTTAAAATACTTTAAAGACTCAAAATCGTGCGGGAAACCATGCGGGTTCGAGTCCCGCCTTGGGCACCAGAAATAAAAATTGTCATTTGACAAATCTATCAAAAGTGTGTATAATAAATTTAAGAAATGAGAAGCCACGAAAGTGGTTGCCGATTGAATAATTAAATAACCATTCGCCTGTGCAAAGCAGAATGGTTATTTTTATTGCATGTGGGATAAAATACATATTAAGAAAATATTAGTTGACAAAATGCAAAAAATAGATGATAATATATTAAGAAAAAATAGGATGAAAGAAAAAGAAAATGAAAAAAACCAAAAGGATGATAAGAAACTTAATAGCCTTTATATTGCTTATAATATTGACATTTTATATACTATTAAAAGGGCAAGACATAAAAGATATATTTAAGATACTTGAAGGAGTAAAAATACAATATATAATAATAGCAATATTATGTATGTGTATATATATACTATGTGACGCTACAAATACAAGAAGAACTTTAAAAACCCTAAATGAAAAAACAACACTTTTAAAAAATATAAAATATACATTAATAGGATTTTTCTTCAGTGGTATAACACCTGCTGCAAGTGGTGGACAACCAATGCAAATATACTATATGTATAAAGAAAAAATTTCAGTAGCAAACTCAACATTAGCATTATTAATAAACCTAAGTTGTACACAGATAGTAACAATTTCGATAGCATTAATAAGTGTAATATTTAATTATAAATATTTAAGTACTACATTAGCAATATTTTTTGTAATAGGTATATCATTAAATGCATGTGCACTAACGTTACTATTAGTTGCAATATTCTCAAAGAGATTAACAAATAAACTGATTAATTTGCTAATAAAGATAATGGAAAAATTAAGAATAAAGAATATAGAAGAAAAGAAGGAAAAATTAGAAAATGAAATAAGTGCATATCAAAATAGTAGTGAGTATATAAAAGACAATAAATTTGTAATATTAAAAACATTATTAACCACATATCTCCAATTTATATCATTTTACAGTATTTCATATTGGATATATTGTTCATTTGGACTTAGTGGATATAATTTCATACAAATTTTATCAATGCAATCAATGCTATATGCGACAGTATCAGGAATCCCATTGCCAGGAGCAGTAGGAGTAACGGAAGGTGGATTTATAGAAATTTTCAAATCAATATTGCCACAAAATATGCTTAGCAGTGCAATACTAGTAAACAGAGGCATTAGCTTCTATTTATTAATGGCATTTAGTGGAATAGTAGTTCTAATAAATACTTTTAGAAGAAAAAATGTTGAAAAAAGTTGAAATATAATATATAATATAATAGATTATAAATAAGTTATTAAGGAAAAGATTATGAATTTACTTTTATGTGGGAATAAGAAGGTCTTTGACGGAGTACTTACACAGCTAATATCAATAACAAATAGAACAAAAGAATCAATTAATGTGTATATTTTTACAGCAAGTATTACTAGAATAAAACCAGATTACACAGCAATAGAAGATGAACAAATAGAATTTCTAAATAAAGTTGTAAAGTCAAAAAATCCAGATAATAATGTTAAAAAGGTAGATGTTACAGAGCTTTATGAAGAAAATTTTGGGCATTGTAAAAATGAAAAAGCATATTGCACACCATATACACTTCTTAGACTGTTAGCTGACTTAGTACCAGAAATTCCAGAAAAGATATTGTATCTAGATATTGATATGATGGCAGCAGACGATATTAAAAAGCTATATGATGTAGATGTAACAGATTATGAATATGCAGCAGTAAGAGAAAAATATGGTTGTATTTTTATATGGCCAGATTATATAAATGCAGGAATGCTTTTATTCAATATGAACAAGATACGAGAGACTAAGCTTTTAGAAAAAGCCAGAGACTTAATAAAAAATAAAAGAATGTTATTTGCAGATCAAGATGCAATATATAGATCTACCACTAAAAAACTGTTGTTACCAAGAATATACAATGAGCAGTCAAAGTTTAACAAAAAAGATACAGTAATTTGCCATTTTTGCAAAAGACTTTTGTGGAAACCATATCCACATACAGAAAATTTTAAGCAATGGAATGTGGATGAAGTGCATAGTGTACTAAAATGCCATGCGTTTGATACAGATCTGGATGAATATATCAAATTAAAAAAAGAATATGAAATATTAAATAAAAAGGGAAAGATAAATGTATAAGAAGTTAAAAGAAATACCAATATTTTTTGCAGTTGATGACACATATATACCATTTTTGGCAGTATCATTACAATCATTAGTAGATAACTCATCAGAGAAAAATAAATATGAAATTAAAATACTATATACACATGTGTCAGAAGAAAATATGCAAAAAATAAAAAAATATGAAAAAGAAAATATAAAAATAGAATTTGTTGATTTAAGTAATAATTTACAAAGAGTTCAAGGAAAACTTTATACTCGTAATTATTTTACAAGTACGACGTATTATAGATTGTTTATACCAGAGCTTTATCCTCAATATGATAAAGTGCTATACATAGACAGTGATGTTACAATTTTAACAGATATTGCAGGACTTTATAATCAAGAAATTGGAGATAATCTAGTTGCTGCAATACCAGATGGTGCAGTACAAACTATTGAAGTATTCCAAGAATACGTAGAAAAAGTTATAGGAGTAATTGATTATAACAACTATTTTAATGCAGGAATACTTTTAATGAACTTAAAAGAATTAAGAAAATATAAATTCCAAGAAAAATTTCTATATTTATTAGAAAAAGTAAAATATGAAGTTGCCCAAGATCAAGACTATTTAAATAGATTATGCAAAGGTAGAGTAAAATTATTAGATGATTTATGGAATAAAATGCCAATTATGGGTATAAGTGATAAAAAACCAAACATTATTCACTTTAATCTAGGATTTAAACCTTGGCATTTTGACGATATTCCATATCAAGAATATTTTTGGAAATATGCAAAAAAGACAGAGTTTTATGAAACAATACAAGAAGTCAGAAAAAACTATACAGAAGAAGATAAGGAAAGAGATGATTCTAGTAGTGCTAAACTTATTGAATTAGCAAAAAAAGAATCAGATTGTGTAGGCGATGATAGGATAAATAGGAGATAGTTTTATGAAATCCATAGATAAAATGACGAAGTTAATAAAGATAAAAAAGGAAAAAACAGAAGAACAAGAAGTACCAGTAGAAAAGGCACAAGATAGATTAGAAGTATTAAAAAGGATAGAAGAACTTGAAAGAGAAGGACAATTTGATATAGATGCAGAAGATGATCCTCCAACTATTGTTCTAACACCAGAAAATATAGATTATCTAAGGAAAAAAACTACAAGCAAATTAAAAAGAGTATTTGCAAATAAAGTTGGAGAGAAGTTCTTAGACGATTTATTGAAAAATAATAAATTAATTATAAAGCAAATAAATGGAATAGAGAATTTAAACAAAGTAAATACAGGTGCAGTTGTTACGTGTAATCATTTTAATCCATTTGATTGCTTTGCAGTAGAGAAAACATTTAGATTATCAGGACAAATAAAAACAAGAAAACTATATAAAGTAATAAGAGAAGGAAATTATACTAATTTCCCAGGACTTTATGGATTTCTATTTAGAAATTGTGATACATTACCATTAAGTTCAAATAAAAGAACTATGGTAGAATTTATGAAGGCAGTAGATGTAATCTTACAAAGAGGCGATTTCATATTAATCTATCCTGAACAAAGTTTATGGTGGAATTATAGAAAACCAAAGCCATTAAAACACGGAGCATTTAAGTTAGCTTGTAGAAATAATGTACCAGTTATACCTATATTTATAACGATGCAAGACAGTAGTATTATTGGAGATGATGGATTCCCAATTCAAGAATATACAGTTAATATATCAGAGCCAATTTATCCAGATAAAAACTTGGATATGAAAGAAAGCAAGGAAAAAATGCTAAACCAAAATTTTGAAGTTTGGAAAAACATTTATGAGGACTTTTATAAAACACCACTTGAATATACAACTAAAAAGGAAGAATTAATAGATGGATAATACAAAAGTTATTTATTATGAAGACGAATTAAATGACGAATTTTCCGAGGTAAAGATAGTACCTAAAAAGATAGACGAAAATTATAAATATATTCATAAAAATGTGATATGGAATGCTTGTGCATTCCTTTTACAAAATGTGTTAAGTCTTCCGATAAAATATCTATATGCGAAGATTAAATTTAGAATAAAATATATAGGAAAAGAAAAGTTAAGAGAGTATAAAAAAGAAGGATATTTTATATATGGAAATCATACTCAAAGTTTTGCAGATACATTTTTAATAAGTAATGTTATTTTCCCAAAAGTAAATTATCTTATAGTTAATCCAGAAAATGTATCAATGAAATTTCTTGGAAATATTGTACAAATGCTAGGAGCAATACCAATACCAAGTAATAAAGAAGGAATGAAGAATTTTCTATATACAATAGAAAAAAGAATAGAAAAAGGAAATTCAATAACGATATTTCCGGAAGCACATATATGGCCATATTATACAAAAATAAGACCATTTAAATCGGTGTCATTTAAATACCCTGTAAAATTAGAAAAACCAGCATTTTGCATGACAAATACATATCAAAGGTATGGTAAAGGTCGGCAAAAAGGTAAAAATAGTAGCATACATAGATGGTCCATTTTTCCCAGACGAAGGATTAAATGCAAAAGAAAAACAAGAAAATTTAAGAAATAAAATATATAACTCTATGGTAGAAAGAAGCAAAAATAGCAATATTGAAGTCATAAAATATGTAAAATTAGAGAATAAAAAAAGCGAAGAATAAGAGAAATCACAAAGTGGTTTCTTTTTTTCTTGTCTACAAACTAACACTTAAATGCATATAATAATATAAAGCAGCCATAAAAAGGGATGAAGATAAAATGAAGAATAAAACTCAAAATATAGTAATAATACTGCTAATCATAATATCAATTATGGCAATAGGATATGCAACATTTGCAACTCAGCTAACAATAAATGGGACAGCTAAAATTGTAGGCGAGTGGGATGTAAAAATAACTAATATAATAGCAAAAGATGTAAGTGATGGATGTAATGCTGGAACGCCTACTTTTACTAATGTATCAGCAACTTTTAACGCTGAACTTGAAAAGCCTGGTGATTCTATAACTTATGAAATTACAATTGAAAACGCAGGAACTATTGATGCAGTTTTAAGCAGTATAACATTTAAAGAAGGGACTCCAAATGGTTCACCTGCAATAATTTATACAAATACTGACCCTATTTCGCCACTACCTGCTGGACAAGAAACAACGTTTACTGTAACTGTTAGCTATGATGAGGAAGCAACTGAAATACCAGAGATTACAACAAAAACAATAACTGGTATTATAGAATATGAACAAGAATAATAAAAAAGAGATTTGCAAGTTTAAAAATATAACTTTTTGCTTGGAATCTCTTTTAAAATATAAATTGCAAAAAAAGGAAATTGCTTAATATGAGAAAAAGATTAAGAATATTTATAAACAAAAAATTAACATTTATTATATGTATAACCCTTCTACTATTATTTATTTTTATGGCAAATGGATATTCAATATTAAAAACAAAATTAAATGTATCAGGAGAAGGAAAAATTAGAGAGATTTCTAATTGGAATCCGCAGATAGAATTTGTAAACACCGATAGAATAGGCAATATGTTTTTTTATGATATTACAATCTATAATAATTCAAATTTTGTATATAAAGACTGGCAATTAAAAGTATATGATAACGAATATATCACTTACCCATATATGTTTGAAGCAAGAAGAGAAGATGACGGATGGGTGATAGATAATTCTAGTTGGGATAATAGAATCGAACCAAATCAAGATGTTATTTTTACAATAAATTTCTATGTAAGTGATGATTTACAAAGTGAAATGACACCTGAGGAATATGCTGAATATTTTGTAAAAAATTTTATTAAAGTATCTGGAACAGGAACAATCAAACCAGATAGAGAAGGAGAGATTATAACAAATAAAAACGCATCATTAACTCTAAAAGAATCAGAAGTAGAAATAAAGAGTTTAAAAATTGAGAAAAACAATTTGTTTGAATCAGATATTCCAAATGAAAAGCAATATATTTTAACAATCAATAATACGACTAATATGGATATTAGTAGAATAAGGGTAAATATTTATATAGGAAATGAAAATAAACTATTAGAAGCAACACCTAGTGAGATTGTTTGTGAACATGGTACAAATATAACTTTTGAATTACCATCTTGGATACAAATTTCAAGTGGTGAATCAGCATTAGTTTATTTTATGATTACATCAGAAGATGAAAACTTTATTCCTGATGTAGTTGTTGCAGGAAAGACAGGATGATTTTATGAGATACTTAAAAAACAAAGAATTAATAATAGTTATAACTATATATACATTTGCAAGTTTTTTTCTTTTAAAATATGATGATGTATTTTATATAAATATCATAAATCCTATATTTTGGGCAGATATACTAATATATTTAATCTTGGATATAAAAAATAGTCCTATTAGATTTAGGGTAAATAAAAAATATTTGATATATATGAGCATAATCGCATTTGTACAAATATGTATCTATGTATATTTAGGTTTTATCTTAGGATTTTCTAAAAATCCATATAGTATAGAGATATTATCGATTTTAAAAAATATAATTATACAAATATTTCCAATAGTCAGTATAGAAATGGCTAGATATATAATAATTTCAAGAAACAAGAATAATAAACTAGTATTGGTATTTACAACTATATTACTAATATTAGTACAAATTAGATATAACACATTGATAGATTTATATTCAAATAAAGAAGAAATATTTGAATATATTTGTAGTAATATACTTCCTTTAATAACGTCTGGAATATTATGTACGTATTTAATATTAAAAGGAGGATATTTATTTACACTAATTTATAGAATTTCAAGTGTGTTACCAATTTTAATCTTGCCAATTTTACCAGATTTGGATTGGTTTATAACTGGTTCAATAGGAATTTTATCTCCAATTATCGTTTATGTTATATTCAAATATAGTGAGAAAAAGGATATAAGAGAAAGAAAACAAATTGCATATACAAAACTTAGCTATTTATTAACATTTGCTTTTTGCATAACACTTATATGTTTTATGACAGGAATGTTTAAATATGAACCGATATCTATACTTTCAAATAGTATGAACCCTACTTATAGTAGAGGAGATGTTATTATCTTTAAAAATTAAATGAAGATGAGCTTATGAATATTCAAAAAGGTCAAATTATTGTATATGCTGTGGGTGAAAAAAATATAGCACATAGAGTGGTAAATGTTATTAGACAAAATGAAAAAGTCCAATATCAAACTAAGGGAGATAACAACAATGCACCAGATATGAATTTGGTAAAAACAGAGCAAATTCAAGGTGTATATGTGTTCCATATAAAATATCTAGGGTTTCCATCTATTTGGCTATATGATTATTTTAATGGAAAATAAGGGGTGGTAAATTATGAAAGCTAGAAAAAGATATAGAAGTATAAGCAAGAAAAAATATAAAATAAATTATTTAGATTTAATAGTTATTTTACTTGTTGTGATTATGACTATGCTAGGAATTTACTTTATAAAATTAGGTCTAGATTTTGAAAAAAATATAAAACCAATATATACTTATGTAGCAGAAAAAAATAGTGACTATGAGGTCTTACTAAAACCAAATAATTATTATACAAGTGAGACGCTTCCATCTGGTAGATATTATGCATCAAAATCAGTTAAGCAGTATACGTTAGATTTTAAGTATCATTTATATGGAGATAGGGAAGCGGATTTAGAGTATGTATATAATGTTACTGCTGAATTATCTGGGATAGTAGATGGAAACAATGACAATGGAAAAGAGGTATGGAATAGAAGTTTTAATATTTTAGAAGATAAAAAAGAAAATTGCAAAAATGAATTTTCTATCAATGAAAAAGTAAACATTGATTATGAATATTATAATAACTTAGCACGTTCTTTCGAAAAAGAATATGGAATTGCAATAGATTCAATTTTAAAAGTTTACTTAAATGTATCATATAATGTAAATTCACAAAATTTTAAAGATTATATAGAACTTGATATACCTATAACAAATACAGTTACTGAGATTGAGGAAAATTATGAAAGTTTAACTACTAAAAATATTAATCCTAAAATAGAAAATGTAGTAGTAAATAAAATTATATATTATGCAATCGGAATAGCATTTATTATAGGAACAATAGTCGTAAGTGTAATTATAGTAAGGAAAAATAAACACAATATAACTCTTGAAGATATGTATGAGAAGAATATTAATAAGATTTTAAAATATTATAGAGATTTAATTGTAACAACCCAAAATGAGCCTGATATAAGTAATTTAAAAGTAATGGAAATTATGACAATTGATGATTTAATTGATGTCGCAGAACAGAACAAAGCAAATATTATCCGTTATGAAGTAATAAAGTCAAAAGTAAGTAAACTATATGTAATCACTAATAATTATGTGTATATTTATGAGATAACGGCAAGTGAACTTAAATAGAATGTCGAAAAATAAAAGATATTGTCGAAATTAACATAATTGACATTTTATGGAAAGTCTGCTATAATTATTATATCCGAAGTAAAATACCCATTCTATTAACATCAGGAGGTAAACAAGATGAAAGTGGTAAGAGAGAAAGCCTATGGGAGAGTGGTAACCTTTACGGTTAGTGAACCGCCCAGCGAAGAGGAAATCAAACTTTCCAAAAGCTTGGGTTTTGAGGTTACCCATGATGGCGGAAACACTGTGAACGTGACCGGCGGCAACCCATGGCTCGTGAAGAGGCTCGAAGCTATTCGGAACAGAAGCGTGAGCCTGTGAGAATGGGGAGAGGTGCTAGTTATTACTAGCGCCTCTTTTTATATTGTAGATACAAAATGTAAATTGTCAAGTAGAAATTAACAAAAATTCTCATATTAAATTGAGCAATTATTCTCAAGTAAATAAATAAGTTA
>CANRFH010000039.1 GCA_947629835.1 uncultured Clostridia bacterium
GTCTAATAATTGGCATACTAAACACCTCCATAAATATTATATACATATTTTATCAAAATATTGATATATAGTCAATACTTTTCAATTAATTTTATTTTTAAATACTTATAAAAACATTGCAGGAATATTCTGCAAGAAAAAATATAAAAAGTAGTACAAACCTACGAAAATATAAATTTTATCAAAATATTTACATAATTTATTGATTTTGTAACCAAAATGTTATATAATTGTAAAGAAAATGTAATAATCAATTAGCAATTTCATAAAACCTATTCCCGTAAAAGGATTTAAGGCACCTTTTGGCAGGTTCAAGAAAAAGGAAAAAATTGCTATTGACTTTATATTAAAAAAATGTAAAATAAAATATAAGTAAAAATGTTTAAATAAGGTGGTAAAGTATGAAAGCAAAAAAACTAATTGTATTTATTTCAATTTTAGTAGCAATTATATTCGTAGGAATTTTTACAAATAATGTAAAAGCTGCTGAACCAGATTATCTAACTATTATAAAAGAAAGGGTAGTACACTTCCAAACTACAGATGTAACATATAAACATCAAATATATAAAGGCACGAACGAGAAAACGGAAAATATATGGAATATAGTCACATGTACAGATGATGGAGTTGTCACAGATACAATACCAGATTTATACTGTTTAAGAGCAGGATTAGGTTTTGTAAGGCAAGATCAGGAATTATCTTCTGGTAAATATCCACATATACAGTATTCACAACGATTTGATATGGTAACAGGGTATGAAGAAATACAAAGCTTACTAACAAGTTCGTCTACAACAATTTTTAAAGAAGGAGAAAAGACATATTATTATGAGCTATTATGGGTATTAGACCATATGCTACTAGAAGATGCAACTGAGGATGAATTAATACAATATCTAAAAGATTATGCTGGATACCAAGAAGAAGACTTCACGAGAGATAATGCAGTTAAAGGAGAGTTCTTAACAAGAGCAGATATAGAAGCAATACAACAATTAGCAATATGGTACTTTACAAACCATGATGATACAACACATCATACTAAGGACTTAACAACAATATATGTTGATATAAGTAATACAAAAACTCATTTCGGAGATTCTAATGGACAATATCAATCATATAAAGATTTATTTAATAATTTAGGTTCACAAGGGGATAAAAGACAAAATGCTGCTGAAACATTATACAAAAATTTAATAGAAAAAGCAGAAACTACTGTTACATCAAATGGTAATACATATTCACCATTAAGAGAATTAACAGTATATCTTGCAGGAACATCAGCTGCCGAACAACAACCAGTAGTAAGAATCAAAGAAACAAACAAAGAAGTAGACTTAGCATTAAGAAAATTTATATCAGCAGTTAATGGAACACCAAACAAATCAAGAGAGCCATTAGTAGATACAAAATCATTAAATAAAGAAGTACAAGTAGGAACAGAAAGAAAATATCAAACAACAGCAGAATATAATCATACTAAAGATCCGTTACAAGTACAAATAGGAGATATAATAACATATACATTAAGAATATATAATGAAGGAGAATTACCAGCATATGTTACAGAGGTAACAGATTATTTACCAACATATCTTGACTATGTAAAATATGGAAAGGATACAGACGGAGCATTCTGGGCTCTAAACGAAACAGCAAGAATTGCAAAAACAACATCAGAATGTGAAATAGTAGGAGCTAGTGAAGATATTGCAGAAGAAGCAGTAGGTAAAAAATTATCAGAAGTACTAATTCCAGCAGCTACAAAAAATGGAGAAACTGATTATACATTAAGCTATGTTGATATACAAATATCTTGCAAGGTAGTGTCTAATATAGTATATGGAACAAATATAACTAATATAGCACAAATAACAGAAATGAAATATCAAAATAATGCTAAAGTAGAATCAGACAGAGACTCTACACCTGATGGAAATTTCACATTACCAACAGATCCAGATTTACCAACATATAAAGATAATGAGAAAGATAAAAGCTATGTACCAGGACAAGAAGATGATGACGATTTTGAAAAAGTATATGTAGAAGCACCAGCACTTGATTTAGCATTAAGAAAATTTATATCACAAGTAGGAGAAACAAAATATAATAGAGCACCACAAGTAATATCAGAAGGTTTAAAAACTGGAGCAGATACAGCGATATATAATCACTCAAAAGATCCAGTAAAAGTACAGATAGGAGATATAGTAACATATACAATAAGAGTATATAATGAAGGAGAAATAGACGCAAAAGTTACAGAAATAACAGATTACTTAGCACCATACCTACAATATGTAGCAGGTGGAGAAGATGCAGAAGGAACATATTGGACATTTACAACAGGAGAAAAATATAATACAGTAGTTTCAACAGCAAATTGCACTGTAACAGGAGTTGGAGGAAATACAGATACCAAATATGTAGGTGACAAACTAGGAAGTGCAATTATTCCAGCATATGATGCAGAACATGATACATTAAGCTATGTAGATGTAGAAATACATTGTAAGGTATTACCAGTAACAACAGAAACAAAAGTAACTAATATTGCAGAAATAACAAAAGAAGCAGATAAAGATGGAAATCAAGTAGGAAAAGAAGAAGATTCAACACCAAATGATGTAACAAAACCAGAAGATTTCCCAGGATATAAAGATGATGAACAAAATAAGGAATACATACCAGGACAAGAAGATGACGATGATTTTGAGAAAGTATTAGTAGTTCCAAAATTTGATTTAGCATTAAGAAAATTTATAACAAGAGTAGGAACAACAAACGTAAATAATAGATATCCAAATGTTGTATATGAAAATGGCAACTTAAAATATGAGCATACAAAAGATGCATTAGGTGTAGCAACAGGAGATACAGTAATATATACAATAAGAGTATATAACGAGGGAGAAGCAGATGGATATGCAGAAGAGATAACAGATGATGTGCCAGAAGGATTAGAGTTCTTACCAGATAATGAGATAAATAAAGAATATAGATGGGTAATGTTAGACGAAAATGAAGAAGAAGTAACAGATGTGTCAAAGGCAAAATATTTAATAACAGACTATCTATCAGAAGAACAAGGAGAAGCATCTGAAAGAGATAACCTAATAAAAGCATTTAATAAAGATGCCGAAATAGATGATAAAAATCCAGATTATAGAGATGTACAAATAGCATTTAAAGTAACATACACAGCAACAACAAAAGACGAGACAGAAAGAACATTAGTAAATGTAGCACAAATATCAAAAGACTCAGGAGATGACGAAGATTCAGAACCAAACAGAGACGAAGTATACAATAAAGAAGAAAACGAAGACGATATAGACTATGAACAAGTAAAAGTAAAATACTTCGACTTATCACTATTAAAATGGGTAGCACAAACAAAGGTAACATTAAATGGAAAGACAACAACAACAAATACAGGACACACAGCAGAAACATCAAAGAATGAAGCACCAGTAAAAATAGAAATAAAAGCAAGTGATGTAAAGAAAGTAAAAATTCAATATGTATATACAATAAGAGTAACTAACGAAGGCGAAATAGAAGGATATGCAAAAGAAGTTACAGATTACGTACCAAAGGGACTAAAATTTGTAAAAGAAGACAATCCAGACTGGTATGAAATAAGTGATGGAGTAATAGGAACAAAAGCATTAGAAAATACATTGTTAAAACCAGGAGAAAGTGCAGAAGTACAAGTAGTCTTAACATGGATAAATGGTCAAGAAAACTTTGGAGAGAAAATAAACCTAGCAGAAATTAGTAAAGACGAAAATCCAAGCGGAAGTCCAGATATAGACTCAACACCAAATAACCAAAAAGCGGAAGAAGACGATATAGACGATGCACCAGTAATATTAGCAGTAAAGACAGGAACTACAAGAATATATGCAGGATTAACAATGATAATATTAGTAACATTTGCCGGAGGAATAAGCTTAATTAAGAAATATGTATTAGAATAATATAAGAACAAAGCCTTTAAATTAAAGCAAACGTTCTTAAGATAAAAAGGGCACTTTAATAAAAAGTGTCCCTTTTTCAAATTAAGGAGAATAAAATTATGGTAGTTGTAATAGGAGCAGGACTTGCAGGTTGTGAAGCAAGTTATCAAATAGCAAAAAGAGGAATAGAAGTAAAGCTATATGAAATGAAACCAAAAAAATTCACACCAGCACATTCTAATCCAAATTTAGCAGAGATAGTATGTAGTAATTCATTTAAATCTAATCTTTTAACAAATGCTTGCGGTTTATTAAAAGAAGAATTGAGGAGATTAGATAGTTTACTTATAAAATGTGCAGACAAAACAGCAGTTCCTGCTGGGCAGGCATTGGCAGTTGATAGGGAGATATTTTCTTCTTATGTAACTGAAAAAATAAAAAGTATAAAAAACATAAAAGTAATAGAGGAAGAAATTGGAGAAAGTGTGCACTTAAAAGACTTAATTCAAAATAATATAGTAGTAATTGCAACAGGCCCTCTTACAACAGACAAATTATCACAAGAAATAATGGAACTTACAGGGGAAGACAAGATGTCGTTTTTCGATGCAGCAGCACCAATTATAGAAAAGGGCAGTATAAATATGAATATAGGATTTTTAGGTGATAGATATGGAAAAGGAGAAAGTAGCTATATAAACCTACCTATGAACAAAGAAGAATATGAGTCTTTTTGGAAAACACTTGTAGAAGCGGAAGTAGCAGAGACTCATAGCTTTGAAAAAAAAAAAATATTTGAAGGATGTATGCCAATAGAAGTAATGGCAAAAAGAGGAATAGATACATTAAGATTTGGACCACTTAAACCAGTAGGATTCACAGATCCTAGAACAAATACAAGACCTTATGCAATAGTACAGCTAAGGCAGGATAATAAAGAAGGCAATTTATATAATATGGTGGGATTCCAAACAAACTTAAAATTTGGAGAACAAAAAAGAGTATTTAGTATGATACCTGGACTAAAACAAGCAGAATTTGTAAAATATGGAGTGATGCATAGAAACACATATATAAACTCTCCTAAATTATTAGACAATACATATAATCTAAAAAAATATCCAAATGTATACTTCGCAGGTCAAATTTCAGGTGTTGAAGGATATGTAGAATCAATAGCATCAGGTATGGTAGTACGGGCTAAATGTCATAGCAAGAGTTCAAAATAAAAATAAAATAATATTTCCAAACGATACAGTAATAGGAGCACTTTCAAATTATATAAGTACAGAAAATAAAAACTTTCAACCTATGAATGCTAATTTTGGAATATTACCAGAGCTAAATGAGAGAATAAAAGATAAAAAATTAAGATATGAAAAATTAGCAGAAAAATCTTTATCTAGTTTAAAAGAATTCGTAACCAAAATGTAATGAAAATGATATTGACATTATTTTCAAAAAATGTAGAATAAATATAAGTAAAAAACGAACACAAATTTTAAAGTTGACATTTTATGTAAAATAGTGTATAATAAAAAAGATAAACGCAAAAAAATATATATTTAAACAAATAAAATATATTAAGGGGGGTACCATAAATGGCAAATGAACAAGAAAGAAAAACAGAAAATTTTCTTGAAAGAGAAGCAAGAACTAAAAAAGAAGAAAGACGTAAAAAATACGAAGTAAAACAAAAAACAAAAGTAGACAAAGATGAAGTATTAAAAGAATTTATGAGAAAGGTTGGAAACCATTCAGAACAAGAAATAGGCAAAGGGGAATTTGTTCCATTAACATTAGAAGAAGTACATAAAAAATTAAAAACATTAATAACAAGGACAGATGACGCATTAGAAGCACAAATTAAAGCTGAAGAAAAACTAAAACGTGTAGAAAAACATTACAAAGGAAAGGATAGCAATGGTTTAGTTGAAAAACTAACAGAAGAAGTTATAAGACTAAGAAAAGAAGCTAATGCTGCAAAAAAAGCAGAAAAAGATATGACTAGATTTGTAGAAGGCTTTGAAAAGAATGGAGCACAGATAGTTAAAATATATAATATAGAACAAAGAACAATTGCTAAAAAACAAAGAAGTTTAAGAGATGCAAAAAATGCTCTATCAGGTAAAGATGGTATTAATGAAAAATTAAAAATAATTAAAAATAATGAAAACGAAATTAAAAAAATTAGAGAACAACAATCTAAGATAGATAAAGAACTTGAAAATTTAGCAAAAAAAGTAGGAAAAACATGGACAGGAGAAGAAATGACAGAAGAACAAAAGCAAGAGAGAGCAGCAGATTTTGCAAGGAGTAAAGTTTTAGCAGAACAAAAAATAGCTATAGAAAAGCAGTTAAAAGAAAAACAAAGCGATAAAGCTATTTTAGAAAAATCAAAATTAGAAGAAAAAGCAAAAGCATTAAAAGAAACAATAAAAATGTATGAAAGCGGTAAAAGCCAAGAAGACCAAGTAATACATAAATGTAGATTAGCAAGACAATTATTACTTGCAGGAAAATCATGGGATGATATAGAACGTATTTCTATGGAAGAATTATATGGAAAACAATTAGATGATATGAAACATTCAAAGACAACTTCAAGTACAGAAATAAAACCACAACCAATATCAAAACAAAATCTACAACCTATTCAAAGGTTAGACCCAGAAAGAAAAGAACCAGCTGAAATAGTATTACAACCATTAATACCAGCAAATCCTCATCCAATACTTTCAAAAATACCATTAGTTGGAAAAGTTGCTAGTAAATTTGTGGATGGATTTATGGCAGGAACAAGAAAAGTTAAAGATTTATTTATGAAGAAAGATTCACAAACAGATTTAGATGAAGATGTTTCACAAGAAAAATCACATAGTATACCAGAACCTGAAATAAAACCTGAGACAGAACCTGAAACAAAACCACAACCAGTACAAACTGCTAGAATACCACAGGAAAAAACAAAGGAATCTATTAAAATTAAAAGAGATAGATTCATGGAATATCTAAGAGAAGCAGTAGAAGAAGGGCATACAGAGCAAGGTAAATATGTAACATCAAAGCCAAAAACACAAGAAAGACAAGAAAAAAATAATACTCAAAAAGGACAAGAAGATTTATCAGAAAGAAATTAATATACTAAATTATAGAATAAAAAATAAGTATATTAAAAATCATTAAAATTCCTAGAAAAATGTTACATAATTATTGACAAACGCAATTTAATATGATAAAATATGTGAACACGTATTGAGGTTAATACGTGTTCACATCAATTTTTAACCAAATAAATTAATGAATGGCAAACTATATAGAATTTACGGAGGTGTATCTAAAATGGCTGCAAAAGGACCAAGAGAAAGCATTACTTTAGAATGTACAGAATGCAAGAGAAGAAACTATATGACATCTAAAAACAAAAGAAATAACACAGATAGATTAGAAATAGTTAAATATTGTAAATACTGCAAGAAACGTACAACACATAAAGAGACTAAATAACTTTATAAAGGAGGAGCTTAAAAATGGGAAAAAATGATAAACCAGAAAAACAAGCTAAAAAACAAAGAAGTTTCTGGAAAGACTTTAAAGCAGAATTAAAAAAAGTTATTTGGCCAACTAAAAGTCAAGTTGTAAATAATACAATAATAGTTTTAGTTATTGTAATAATTATAACAGCTATATGTTTTGTATTAGACTTAGCTTTCGAAGCTCTAAATACTTACGGAATTGATAGATTAAAATCAATGGTACAAGATAGCGTTTCGGAAACTAACGAAACAACTGATTCAAATAGTGTAGAAGATTCAAATAACACAGAAGATTCTAATAGCAGTCAAGAAGACGCAAACAATAGTAATGTAACAGATTCAACAGAACTTAATAACAACAATGTCACAGAATAATATTTCGAGGAGGCGAATAACTTGGCACATCAAAAAGAGGATTCAGTCGCAAGATGGTATGTAATACATACTTATTCTGGATATGAAAATAAAGTAAAAACAGATCTTGAAAAAAT
>CANRFH010000040.1 GCA_947629835.1 uncultured Clostridia bacterium
AGCAATTTAATAGAACAATTAAAAGCAAAAAGTGATTTAACCGAAGATATGAAAAATACTGATCCATTATATTGGGTGGGCGCAATGAACTCTATTAAAGCACAAGCAGAGGAAATCGTCTGTCGTGAATTGATTTATACTTAGATTAAAGCTAAAAGCGAATAAAGGTACCTCTCCTTTATTCGCTTTATAGGAATGTTTAATAGATTATTTTATGTAACTATGCTTTTAATTATAATGAAATTAGAAGTCCATTTCTTTTGATAATTCTTCTATTGAATAGGTTTTATTATTTTTCTTATCAATAAATTGTATATCAAAATCGCACACATCAATAAATTTTTTAATTGTACTAAAAGTTGGATTGCTATATTCTGTTTCATAATTAGATAATGAAATTGAAAGTAATAAAGTAGAATTAAAAATAGTTGAAAATGAAAGAATTGAAAAAGAAAAAAACAAGCAGAGGAATAAGCTAAGAAAGAGGCTGAAGAACAAAATAAAAAACAAAAGCTTTTTCCCCTTGTCTGTCAAGAAAATGATATCATCTTTTTAACAATTTCTTTATTCTATTTACAATTTTTTGCCATAAATTTTGTCCTTTCACTTCAATTAATTGCATTTCATCATTTTTAATAGCAGAATCTTTAATATTTCTATCTTTGAAAACATTAACATCATAATATTTCTTTTTTTCTTGCTCTAATTTTTTCAGATCTTCTAATTGCCAATTCGTTATCTTTTGTTTTTGCTCTGGTGTAGATAGATAATCTCTAAATATATTAAAAAGAAGCGCTTTAGTTTCTGGTAACATTTCTTGTTCTTTTAAATTTCTTTTGGTTACTCTATAAATATAGTTTTGGTTTCTGTTCTCTTTTATTGTATTAATCAAATCTAAAGATATTTTTTTATAATCTTCTTTATTTAGATAATTTAAAATTTCATAAACTTCTGTAAATGCATTAGAATAGTTATTTGCTAGGATCATTCTTCATAACACCCCTTTGTAAATTTTCAACTACATTAGAAAGATCAATACATAGACTAGTATTTGCATCGTAAGAAGCTTTTCCTATGTCTTGTCCACTAAAACTAATTCCCATATAATCCTTTCCTTGATCAATGTAATCGGCAAGAGCAGCTTCAAATCTTGCTACGCCTTCACTGCTAATTTCTGGAATAGACTCAAGTTTATATTGTGGAGTTCCATTCATAAATCTAAAGTCATCATCAAATTCATCATAATGTTCAAAATCAAAGAAGTCATTATTAATTAAAATCTTTTTTGGTTTGAAACTTTCTAAAAGACGTTCTATTTCTTTATCAGTACAAGTTCTATCTTTTAGTAGTGAAGCTATTCTATTA
This sequence comes from uncultured Clostridia bacterium, assembly GCA_947629835.1. Classification (GTDB taxonomy): domain Bacteria; phylum Bacillota; class Clostridia; order TANB77; family CAG-508; genus JAAWPK01. The sequence continues at coordinate 1,366 of CANRFH010000040.1, forward strand.
TGTATTTGTCTTAATTTATCATGATTTTCTATTGTAAATTCTAGATATTGTATTCTTTTTTTAAATTTTGATTCCACTTTACAATCTATATAGGGATTGCCATCCTTATATCTGTCTAACATTCTTTGTAAATTATCAATGCATTTTTTCATATCTTCAACTGATTCAAGAGGTCTATTGAAATAATCATATAATTGTCTAATACGCATATTAATTATTTCTTTTGCATTTTCATCTGATAAATTTTCTCCTTCTGTTACAATCATTGAACGTAATGCTGGAAAATTAGGATTTCTGTATTCTTGTATTAAAGAATCACGCAAAAGATCATATGAAGTACCTCCAGCATATTTTCCAAACAATGAGCCAAAATCAACAATATCTTGATTCATTAAACATTGATTTGCAATAGGATAAAGTTCATGAGCAATAAAAAACATTAATTCATTATTAGCATAAAATTTATCATCTATTACTCTCAATAACTGCAATTCATCTTCAACACTTAAATTGTGTCCTGCCTCTGAGAAAAATTCATTTACAATAGCTATAGGACTTTTTCCATCTGTATGAATAGAAACTTTATTTTCTGTTGAATGTTCAAAATTAATTAAATCTTCTTTTGACCCTTTATATAGTGTTGGCATATCAGACTCTATTCCTTGAAATTCACACTCTTTCTGAAATATTTCATATATTTCAGAAAGTGCTATACCATTATTTTGTATAAGTGATTTCAAATCGTTTCTATTTAAAGGAATATGAAGGGCAAATCTTTCACTCATCATTTTATCAAGTTCTTGTTCATAATCTTCTTGCGAAAGCTTCCCATTTTTGATCATTTCTAAAATAAAATTATTAGAGAATTCGTACGTACTAGCCAATTCATTAAAACCTTCTACTTGTTCGCCTAATTCTTTATGCTTAAGTAAAAACTTTTTTATAGCAATAGTAAATATATTTATTCTAGATTGTGTATAACTATTATATCTATTACTTATATTTTCATCAGCAAGTCCCATCCAATTATCTAAATTAGCTGTTAAAATATGAGGAGTTCCACATTGTTCAATTAATTCAGGATGATTTTCTGCTATTTTTCTTAAAATATCAATATGTTTTTTATAAACTCTTGTATTAGAACCTATAACTATTCCATCACTTCTTGAATGTTTTTCAACTGCATATTTTAATTCAAATGGAAGATTTTGCTTAATGCATTCCTCTATAAACATTTCTGTAATCGGTGCTGTAGACAAAAACGATGAATTGATATATATTCTATGCTCTGTAGGAAAAAAATTACTAAAATATTCTTTAAAAGCCCAATGTCCTTCACTACGACCATTCACAAACTTATCTTTTAGGTTTATCCAACCTTTTGAATCTCCTTCCATACTTCTATCTTGATAATAGTCTACAATCTTAGCATAAAATTCAAATTTATCTTTAGACTCTAAATACAAATCCATTAATTTTTTAAAACTATCCATATCAAATGGATTAGAAAGTTGATTTAATATTTCTTCCATTGTTTCCTCCATATATAAAAGAAAAGGTACTTTTATTATAACATATGTATAAAAAATATCAAGTAAATATAAAAATTACATTGACAAATATATTAAAAGTGTGTATAATAAATTTAAGAAATGAGAATCCACGAAAGTGGTTGCCGATTTAAAAGTAAATAACCATTCTGTACTTTATTTGTCGTACAAAGCAGAATGGCTATTTTTATTGCCTATGTAGTAAGAAACAAATGATGATTAACAAGGCAAGGTTTATAAGTGTTATTCCTATCATTCCATAGAACAATAGGTAAGTTATTAGTAATAAAGCATTTCCCACGTTAACCACCCCCTCATAGTCAGTCTCACAAGCATAAAAGCTGTGGAGTAGTTTGCAACATCAAAGAGTAAAAAGGGGCAACACACTCCGCTTATTCTCATTTCATTTAACACTATACTACAAGTTTAACTAAAATACAAGCAAACAAAACAAATTTTTGCAATTTTTATCAACAAATTTTTAATTTTTTAAAAATCTTTTTTAATATTTTCCAAATAGCATGGAGCGATTCATCTAATGCTATAACACTTACTGTATTTAAAATGTCAGAAGATATTATGGAACTTATGATTATTCCTATTGTAATTCCAAGTACAAATACTATTAAAAAAACTTTCCAGTTTTTGATTAATATTTTTTTCCTATAAAATTCCTCCTTTGAAATTTGTTTATTTTTGATATTATACAAAATGTTTTTATTATTATAACATATTATATCATAAATGTTTCACTTTTCTTATTTATGTAAACATAAAATAATTTTTATATAGCTCTTGCAAAGTATAAAATGTTATGTTAAGATATAAGCAAAGTCAAAACTTGCCAACTTGTATATACGAACTTTGAAAGATGTTGATATAATTATATTTAAGAGTTGAAATAGATATTTTTTTGCCTACTAGATTTCGCAAACGTGTCTAGTTAGGGCACCAAAATAAAAATCTTTCAGCTTGTCTGGAGGATTTTTATTTTGCTTTTAAATGGGAGGATTCGAAAGCCCGTTTAAAAAACAGTCCTGTGGACTGTTTTTAGGGCGGCGGCTCGCCGAATCCATCCCTGCCCACCAATATCAAAGGACCTAGTGTTTTACCACTAGGTCCTTTTTGGGATTTGTTAGAATATCCAATTCCCTTGCAAAAGTCCTTCTTTTCCAGATTTATCCAATATGCTTTGGATAACACTCCTCTCTCTCTTTAAATCCTGAACAGCCGGTGGAAGCTCTGCATATCCGTCTGACAGTCTTATAATTTCATAATCATAGACTGCCAGAAGATTATCAGCATTGAAATTTATCCACATAATGGGTCTTTCTTTGCTTTGTCCCTTGTTGAAGTTATCTACAACAATGTAGATATCATCAGGCAAGGTTATGCCAACAGCAACTTTATGAGTGGATTCTGAAAATCTATGAATAGATTTATTGTAGAGTTCTTCTGTCCTTGCTACACAATTTCTTATATAGTATAATCCGTAAATGTTGTGTTGCATCGTAAACGGGCTTGCAAGCCACGTTCCGTTCAGTTTAAACCGAGCAGAATACGATATATTTTCGAGATTCTCCTTTTGGAGACACCAAGCTTTGACACCGTTCGGTTGCGAGGAGTAATAATAGTCAACAAGAGTGTCCAATTGTCTAGCATATTCAGAAAAAAACTTTCCAATTGGTTCTTCCTTGTACTTTTCTATATCATACCCTCCGAGAGCAACTTCTGTAACTTCTTGATCTCCTATAAGAGTTATTCCTGTCCTGTGATCAATATTCTGAAAAGTAAAATTAACCTGCGGATTGATCTGCACTTTCTGAGTTTTTGATGTTCCTGTCTGTTTCATCTCCAATTTATATCCATCGAGAAATGAATCAGGACAAGGCAACGAATCTCCAAAAAACGGGCAAGCTACATAACTATCTTTCTTTATTATACCAATTCCCTCTGCTTCTTCGAAACGCATTAGTTTTGCCACGAGTCAATACCTCCTTATGTTATTTTGTTTTGGCAAACTATACATTTTGTGTGAAGGCCTTTGCTTACTACCTTTTGCAATTTTTGCTAAAAAGTATTTTAAAAATTGCTTAAACAATATTATACTTTCTTTTATAGAAATTGTCAATTTTTATGTAAAATTTGTTATTAATATTTTTAAATTTTCTTTACTATAACTTTAATTTGTGATATAAATATATTAATTGAATTTTTATAAAAGGGTTGATAAATAAATGGATACAAATGGTAAAAAATTAATATCAATATTAGTTCCTGCATTTAATGAACATGATGCACTTCCTATCTTATATGATAGACTTAACGTACTTATGGATTCACATGCTAATTATGATTTTGAAGTTTTATTTGTAAATGACCGGTAGTAAAGATGACACTTTAGATATAATTAAATTTTTAAGAAAAAAAGATCCTAGAATTAATTATCTTAACCTTTCTAGAAATTATGGAAAAGAAATTGCAATGATAGCTGGCTTTGATTATATTAAAGGTGATGCCTTAGTTATTATGGATGCAGACTTGCAAGATCCACCAGAGCTTATTCCTGAAATGATTAAATATTGGGAAGAAGGTTTTGATGATGTATATGCAAGGAGAAGATCTAGAAAAGGTGAAAGTTTCTTAAAAAAACTTACTTCTTGGGGATTTTATAGAACTTTACAAAGTATGACAAAGATTGAAATTCAAAAAGATACTGGAGATTTTAGACTTCTTGATAGACGTTGCGTTGAAGCTATAAAGCAAATGAGAGAATCTCAAAGATATACAAAAGGACTATTTAGTTGGATTGGATATAATAAAAAAGAAATATTATATGATAGAGATCCAAGAATCGCTGGTAAAACTAAATGGAATTATAGAAAACTAATAAATCTTTCTTTAGATGGTATAACTTCATTTACTACTTCTCCTTTACGTTGGGCTTCTATTATTGGTATATTTGTATCTTTTGTAGGATTTATTTATATGCTAAGTATTATTTTAAAAACTTTAATATATGGTATAGATGTTTCAGGATATGCTTCTATGATGGTTGTTATCCTATTCCTAGGTGGAATTCAACTTATATTTCTTGGACTTATTGGAGAATATCTTGGAAGAGCATTTTATGAAGTTAAAAGAAGACCTTTGTATTTTATAGACTCTTACAATGAAGAAAAAGAAACTAATATGAAAGGATAAACTCTATGTCTGCTTTTGTACTTAAAATAATTGCAATGATTACAATGCTTTGTGACCATACTTCTTATTTGTTATTTGGACATTTTTCTGAATTAAATTATATAGGAAGAATTGCTTTTCCTATATTTGCTTTTCAGATAAGTGAAGGTTACATTCATACTAAAAACCTAAAAAGATACTTTATTAGGTTGTTTTTGTTTGCAATAATTTCTCAGATTCCGTTTATGCTATTTAGGTCAATCTTCACATCTGGCTTTGCTCTAAACATATTCTTTACACTATTTCTTGGACTTGTAACTATATTTGTTTATGATAAATTTAATAAAATAGATTGCAAAAATATTGTAATTCATTACTCATGCAAAGTTTTTAGTATCTTTGTTGTCGTTATTGCTGCTATTTTAGCCCAAGTTCTTAAATTTGACTATGGAGCATTTGGAATCGCTATCATTTTCATATTTTACTTATTTAAGAATAAACCTCTACTTATGAACATTGGAATTATATTATCTGTCATTATTTATTATTGGAACGGGTTACAAAATAGTTCTTTGTTCCTTACATATTTAGTTATAGTTATTTTTACCTGCATTCCACTTGCATTTATAAATCTATATAACCATAAAAAAGGAAAAGATATGAAATATTTTCTATATCTTTTCTATCCTATTCATCTTTTAATAATATATCTTTTAAGCTTCTTACCTATATTTCCTATAAATTAATCGCGAAAGTAGCCAAACGCAGTGGTTTTATATTTAGAAGAAATTGAAGACCCCCGAAAAACTTCGTAGGCGTTTCCCTCGTGGGTTCAATTTATAATAAATATAAAACCACGACGAGATTTGGCGGACTTTATTGCTATATCATAATGAATAATTAATGCCCTTTGCAACAATCTCTTTCATATTGTCAATTAATTCATCAATCTCCTTAGGAGTAACAATCATATTATAATCTCCTGGATTCAATGCTTCTTTTATCTCTTCATAGTTGTCCTTTTCTTGTAATTCATTCAAATAATCATTTGACCTTGCTTCACTTTGAAGTTTTTTGATAAATAAGTCTAATGCTTCATTTACGAGTACTGCACTTTCAACAACAGTTGGTATACCGAAGCGCAATTACAGGTATGCCCAAAGTATCTATACTTAACTCTTTTCTTGTATTTCCGAACACCTGCCCCAGGAACTATTCCTGTATCTGAAAGCTGTATAGTACTGCTTATCCTTTCTATACTTCTAGATGCCAAGGCATCTATTACTACAAGTAATTTGGGTTTTACATTGTTTACTATTCCTTCTAATATTTCTAATGTTTCTAATCCTGTTGTTCCAAGTACTCCTGGTGATATTGCACTTATTGGTCTTGTTCCTTCTTCAACATACTCTGGCAAATATTTTATTATATGTCTTGTAACTTCAATACCTGAAATTACTTTTGGCCCGAAGAGAATCTGGTGTTACATATTCATTTCCAAGGCCAACTACTAAAACATCTGCCATAGAATCTACATGTGCATTTACAAGCTCTTTCAAATTTTCTGCCAAAACATTTGCCGCTTCTTCTATCTCTTCCTCTGTTGCAATTTTAAGTTTTTTAATATCAATCGTTATATATGTTCCTATTGGTTTTCCTATTAACTCTGCTCCATTATCATTTGTAATTTTTACTTTTGTTACTTTTATTTTCTCATTTTTTTCTTGTTCTTCTGTTTCAATTCCGATCTATTTCTTCTCCGCTCTCTCTTTAATTTATTTAATAACTCTTGTCTTTCTAATGCTAAATCAGTTCTAAAATTATACATAA
>CANRFH010000041.1 GCA_947629835.1 uncultured Clostridia bacterium
TACATTATGTAAAGGAGGCATCTAGCTATGTCTGATGTCAAAGGTAAGAAAAAGCCTTTTATCCCTTCTCCATTCTATGATGAAAGATTCGGAAGTGATGATGTTCAGGAAGGAGCTTGCCTTTATAGGCATTATAAGAAAGCTCCTACTGAAATTTCTGATCCGAAGGAAGATTCTGAATCTGACAGCACTATGGAAGAAAGTTCAGACGAAGAATGATGTCAAAAGAGACACTAGGGTATCTAGTGTCTCTTTTTTATCCAAATATTCCTTTCCTTCTTACAGGTGGTTGTTCGTTCATAGTTTTTGCTAATTTTTCAAACAAATCTCTTTGTTCTTTTGAAAGCCTTTTGGGAGTTTGAACAATAACTGTAAATATAAAGTCTCCTCTGTAATTTCTATTTATGCTGCTAAATCCTTTTTGCTTTATTCTGAACTTTGTACCTGTTTGAGTTCCTTCTGGTATCCTAAACTTTTCTTTTGTTCCGATCTACCATTGGGATTTCTAGTTCAGCACCTAATGTTGCCTGTGTTACAGTTACAGGAATATCGCAAAGTATATGGTCATCTTTTCTAATATATATAGGGTGATGTTTAATATGTACCACTATATATAAATCACCTTTTGGTCCGCCATTTTGTCCAGGTGCACCTTCGCCTCTTAAAACTACTGTCTGTCCGTCATCTATTCCTGCTGGTATACTTACTGTAATTCTTGCTTGCTTTCTTATTCTTCCTTTTCCTCTGCATTTTTCGCAAACTTCACGAATTACTTTTCCAGTTCCACCGCAATTTGTACAAGTTCTAGATGTTTGCATTTGTCCAAATAAAGTTGTTTGCACCTGTCTTATCTGTCCAGTTCCATTACAAACTGAGCAGGTATCTACTTTGCTTCCTGGTTTTGCACCACTTCCATGGCAAACATCACATACATCTTCTCTAGAAATATTTATTTGTTTTCTTACACCTAAATAAGATTCTTCAAATGTAATTTCTATATCGTGCCTTAGATCAGCACCTTTACTTGGTCCGTTTTGTGCTCTAGAATTTCTCCTTCTACCTCCACCAAAAATTGAAGATACAATATCGTCTAAATCTATATCAAATCCATCAAAACCAGATGTAGAATATGAATAATATCCATTTCCTGCTCCACCGCCAAAGCCTTGTGGACCATTTGCTCCAAATTGATCATACATAGACCTTTTTTGTTTATCTGATAAAGTCTCATAGGCTTCATTTATTTCCTTAAATTTAGCTTCTGCTTCTTTTTTATTGTCAGGATTTGCATCTGGATGATATTTTTTTGCAAGTCTTCTATATGCTTTTTTTATTTCTTCATCAGTTGCTGTTTTTTCTACTCCGAGCACTTCATAGTAATCTCTTTTTTCAGCCATTTTCCACTGCATATATTAGTTTTTACTAATATATTTCTCCTTTTCTTTATATTTATCAAATTTTGAGGTTGGATTAGTAAAAAATTTCCAACCTCTATTTTTTTATCTCTCAGTATTCCATTTTTCAGCATTTTTATATTTTTGTTGTAATTCTAACATATCTAAATCGTCCATCTCATATCCTGCTGCACGTTTATAGTATAATAAAAGTCTTCTTTGTTTTTCAGTAAGTCTAGATGATGAATAAACACATTTTTTATAATAGCCTTGACAAGTTGCTTTTGCCCATCCTTTATTATATATAAAGAAATCTACTGGATCTTGCATACCACTTTTTTTAAATTCTTCATCAAGTTTTTTGTCTTTTTCCAAAATTGCTCTTGCTAATCCAGTATGTGAGCATATATCTTCACAAGAAATTTTATTTCCATCACCGTCTATAAAACAAACTTCTTCGTCCATACTTATTTATTTTTTCCCTTCTTATTAGTCTTTTTTATCATTATCTTCTACATCATAATCAGCATTATATACATTTCCATTAGCATCTTCTGTTGGTCCTTCTGGGTTTGGATTTGCTCCTGCTCCTGCATTTGGATTTGCTTGTTTATATAATTTTTCAGATAATTCATAGAATACTTGTGTTAATTTTTCTGTTGCTTGTTTAATATTTTCAGTATCAGTTCCTTCTAATGCCTTCTTTACATTGTCTATCTCTGTCTCAACTTTTGCTTTTTCTTCTCCGCTTATCTTGTCTCCAAGCTCATTCATTGTCTTCTCACTATTATATACTAAACTTTCTGCATTATTTCTAACTTCGATTTCTTCTTTTTTCTTCTTATCTTCACTAGCGTGAGCTTCTGCATCTTTTACAGCCTTTTCAATATCTTCATCAGAAAGATTTGTGCTTGCAGTTATTGAAACATTTTGTTCATTTCCAGTAGCCATATCTTTTGCAGAAACATGAACTATACCGTTTGCATCAATATCAAATGTTACTTCGATTTGTGGTACTCCACGAGGAGCAGCAGGAATTCCTGATAATTGGAATCTTCCTAATGTTTTATTATATGCAGCCATTTCACGTTCACCTTGTAAAACATGTACTTCTACACTTGTTTGACCATCTGCTGCTGTTGAGAATATCTGTGATTTCTTTGTTGGTATAGTAGTATTTCTCTCTATTAATTTTGTAAATACTCCACCATATGTTTCAATTCCAAGTGAAAGTGGTGTTACATCTAGAAGTAATATATCCTGAACATCTCCTGATAATACTCCACCTTGAATTGCAGCACCGATTGCAACACATTCATCTGGGTTTATACCTTTGTCTGGCTCTTTTCCTGTAATTTTTTTAACTGCTTCTTGTACACAAGGAACTCTTGAAGAACCACCTACTAATAAAATTTTGTGTAAGTCTGATGCAGAAATTCCAGCATCTTTAAGAGCTTGGTTAACAGGTCCTATTGTTGAATCAACTAAGTCTCTTATTAATTCTTCAAATTTTGCTCTTGTTAATGTAACATTTAAATGTTTAGGTCCTGTGCTATCAGCAGAAATGTATGGTAGGTTTATTTCTGTTTGACCTACTCCTGATAATTCGATTTTTGCTTTTTCTGCTGCTTCTTTTAGTCTTTGCATTGCCATTTTATCTTGCTTTAAATCAATTCCTTGATCTTTCTTAAATTCATCTACTAAGTAATTTATTATTCTTTCATCAAAGTCATCTCCACCTAGTCTGTTATTTCCACTTGTTGCTAAAACTTCAACTACTCCATCGCCAATATCTAGTATAGATACATCGAATGTACCTCCACCTAAGTCATATACCATTATCTTTTTGTCTGTATCTTCTTTATCCATTCCATAAGCAAGTGCTGCGGCAGTAGGTTCATTTATAATTCTTTTAACCTCTAATCCTGCAATCTTTCCTGCATCCTTTGTTGCTTGTCTTTGGCTGTCGCTAAAATATGCTGGAACTGTTATAACTGCTTCTGTTACTTTTTGTCCTAAATAATTTTCTGCATCTGATTTTAATTTTTGAAGTATCATTGCTGATATCTCTTGTGGAGTAAATTCGTCTCCTTCGATTTTAACTTTTTTATCTGAACCCATATCTCTTTTTATTGACATTATAGTATTATCTGGGTTTGTAACAGCTTGACGTTTTGCTATTTGTCCAACTAATCTTTCACCATTTTTTGAAAACGCAACTACTGATGGAGTTGTTCTATTTCCTTCTGCATTTGTAATTACTACTGGTTCTCCTCCTTCCATAACTGCTACACATGAGTTTGTTGTTCCTAGGTCTATTCCTATTATTTTTCCCATAATTTTTTTCCTCCTTCAAAGACAATATAAATTTTGTCTTTATTTAATTAAATTTTAATATTACTTATTAATCTTTTGTAAAATTTATATTTAAAAATTAATAACTACATTATTGGTTTACAACTACCATTGCATGCCTTATTACTTTATCTCCAAGTTTGTAACCTTTTCTAAATTCTTCTTTTATTTCCTTTTCTCCTAAGTTTTCATCCTGAACCATACTTACTGCTTCATGCAATTCTGGATCAAAAGTTTTACCTATGCTTTCAATTTGTGTAACTCCAAAAGAAGTAAGTACATCTGTATATTGTTTAAGTATTAACTCTACTCCTTGCTTATAGTTTGCATCTTGTGTTTCTGCATTTGCTGCTTTTTCAAGATTATCTAGTATTGGCAACAATTTGCTCACTACATCTATAAGTATTGAAGAATATAGAACTTCTCTTTCTTTTGCATTTCTTTTTTTGAAGTTATCAAATTCTGCCATAAGTCTTTTTAGTCTATCAGTTGTATTTTCTAAATCTTCTTGCATCTTTTGAACTTCTGGATCTTGTTTAATGTCTGAAAGTTCTTTTTCTATTTCTTCTTTTACTGTAGCTTGATCCTTCTCTTCACTTATGTTTTCATCTTTTTTTGTCTCTTCATTTACGTTTTTTTCTTCTTGTTCTTCCATCTATATCATTTCCTCCCTTGGTTTTATTATTAATCTTTTTTATTAAAATTATCATTTTCATTAAGCTTTTTGCTAATATATTTCATAACTGAAATGACCTTTGAATAATTCATCCTCTTTGGTCCTATAATTCCTATCGTTCCTAAATCTTTATCTCCAACTGAATGTTTAAATGTAACTACGCTAAAATCTTTTAAGTCTTTATTATCATTTTCATCTCCAATATATATTTGTATATCTTCTGCAAAACCTGTATTTAAAATATCTAGCATAAGTTCTTTTGTGTCTAATATATTTACGAAATTTTTAGCAAGTTCTAAACTCTTAAATTCTGGCAATTCAAATGATTTATTTGCACCTTCTAAATATATATTTTCTTCCTCTTGAATTAGCTTTTTCATTTGCTCTATTATTGGTCTTATTATTTTTACACTATACTTTAATTCTCTGAAAATATATTCTTCAAGAGATGCATCTATTTTCTCGATTGGTTCTCCTTGAAGCTTGTTATTGAAATAATAATTCAATGTATCAACTTGTTCTGCTGTTATATCTTCGTCAAACTTTATAATTGTTTCTTTTACTAATCCTGTATCTGTCACAATTATTCCCATTAGCATTCTATTTCCTAGAAGTACAAATTTTATTTCTTCAATAATTTGGCCGGAAGTTTTAGGTCCTACACTAACTGTTGTATAATGCGTGATCTCAGATAATGTTGTTGTTGCGATTTTGGTAAGTTCTTCAATGCTGTCTGCTTTATTCTCTAATTTTTCTTGTATATATTTGATTTCTTCTAAACTTATATTGTCATATTTTAGTAATTCGTCTACATACATTCTATAGCCTTTTGCAGATGGAACACGTCCACTTGATGCATGTGTTTTTTCCAAATACCCAAGTTTTTCAAGCTCTGCCATATCATTTCTTACTGTTGCTGAACTTATGTTGCTTTCATATTTTTCAACAATTACTGCTGAACTAACTGGCTCTGCAGTAGCTATATATTCATCTACTATTTCTTTAAGTATGTTTCTCTTACGCTCATCTAACATATCTTGCACCTCCGTTTAGCACTCAATATTCTCGACTGCTAACATTATATATATTTTTTTAGCACTTGTCAATACTTTTTGCTAAAAATATTTATTTTTATTATTTCGCTTTTACCCTTACCTTTTATTCTCTTTCTATCTACATTTTTCTCTTGACATTTAGATATATATTATGCTACAATAAATATAATTTATGGCCCCTTGGTCAAGCGGTTAAGACGCCACCCTCTCAAGGTGGAATCATGGGTTCGATTCCCGTAGGGGTCACCAATAAAAAAAGTTTCCTTCAATTAAATGATGGAAACTATTTTTTTATTTATTTACAATTAACCTAAATATTTATGCATTTATCTAAGATTTCTTTCAATCTATCTTCTTTTTTGGTTAAATAAAGATATCCAATTAATCCTTCAAAAGCTGTGGAATACATATACTCATTTACTTCTGCATTTTTTGGCAGATGGTGATTTTTTGTATTTCTTGCCCTTTTTACTATTTCTTTTTCATTTTCTGTTAGTTCTTCTTCTAAACTTTTTAGAATATTTGCTTGGGCTTGTGCCTTAACATATTTTATTGCTTCAATATGCAATTTATGTGGTTTATATTTTGTTGTCTCTGCTAGTCTTTCTCTTATATATAACTCATATACAGCATCCCCTACATATGCCCAAGTAAGTGGAGATAATTCATTTATTCTTTCTTCTATTTCGTCCAATTTATTCTTCCTTTCATTATTCACATTTTTCTAATGTGATTCTTCCTATTTTTCCTTCTCTAAAATCTTGTAACAATATATTAGCAACTTTTTTGTTATCTACTCTGCCTCCTGAAATTAAGGCTCCTCTATTTTTTCCTATTTGTTCCATTATTTCAAGGATTACTTGATTCTCTTCAAATTGCTGAATATCTTCTTTTATATTATCTTTATCTAATTTGTATTTTTCTGCTAGCAAATCTAAATGATTATTTACTAAATATTTAAGTAAATAAAATGCTATTTCTTCTTTATCTATAATCTCATCTTTTATTGTACCAGTAAATGCTAAATTAAGTCCAACTTGTTCATTTTCAAACTTAGGCCATAAAATTCCTGGTGTGTCTAATAATTCTATATTGTTTGCAATTCTAATCCATTGTTTTTTTACTGTAACTCCCGGCTTATTTCCAACTTTTGCAGTTACTCTTTTTGATATTCTATTTATGAAAGATGATTTTCCGTACATTTGGTATTCCTAAGACTAATACTCTTATAGTTTTATTTATACGTCCTTTTTTTGCATTTTCTTCTCTTGTATCTTGCATTATTTTTTCTATTTTATTTATAGTCTCTCTTATTCCATCTCCTGAATTTGAGTTTACTAAAACTGTCTCTATCCCTTGTTTTTTTAAATATTCTTGCCATTTCTTTGTCTCAAATTCATTTGCTAAATCATATTTATTCAAAAGTATAATTCTTTTTTTCTTATTGATAATATTCTTTATATCTGGATTTTGACTAGATATTGGAATACGAGCATCAAGTATCTCTATTACTACATCAATTAGTTTTAAATCTTCAATTATTTCTCTTTTAGCCTTTGCCATATGGCCTGGATACCAGTTGATATTCATTTTATTATCGTTCATCTTCTCACTTCCTTTTATAGCATTTTATTATTCCATACTTTATTATTTTAACATAAAAGCAAGCAATTTTCAACTAATTGCTTGCTTAGATTTATTTATACTCCCATTATGCTATATCCACTATCAGCATATATTATCTGACCTGTTATAGCATCTGACATATCACTTAGTAAAAATGTCGAAACGTTGCCTATTTGTGTAGTAGTTACATTTCTATGTAGAGGTGATTTTTCTTCTACAACAGTCATTATTGATGAAAAATCTTTTATTCCTTTTGCTGATAATGTTTTTATAGGTCCAGCTGAAATAGCATTTACTCGTATACTTCGTTTTCCTAAATTTTCTGCTAGATATCTAACACTTGCTTCTAATGCTGCTTTTGCCACTCCCATAACATTGTAACCTTTTAAAACTTTTTCAGATCCATAATATGTTAAAGTAACCATACTAGCATTTTCATTTA
>CANRFH010000042.1 GCA_947629835.1 uncultured Clostridia bacterium
TACTGCATCTTTTGCTTTTGCTGTTACTGTTATACTATTTGTTGTCTTATTTGTTACTTTCCCTTCTGTCGGATCATATTATCTTTCATATGTTGTACTTATATCCTTGGTTTATATATGTTTTTACTATTATAGCTACATTTTTATATCTGTTATTTTTATTTTTCAAAAAATAGTTGTAAAATTTTAAAAAAATTGATATACTGTATATATGATTTTATATCAAGGTCATTTAAGTAAAAATATTTTACTGCTACCTTGAAAAAAGGAGGATTTTAGTTATGGAAAATGAAGAAAATGAGAAAGTAGAAGAAATCAATGTTACATCTGATAGCAGTGTTGTAATATCAGAAGACGTTGTTTCAGTAATCGCAGGAATCGCAGTATCAGAGGTTCCAGGCGTTGTAGATACAGCAGGAGGATTTGCTGGTGGAATATCAGAAGTATTAAGTGGAAAGAAGAAATTATCAAAAGGTATTAAGGTAGAAGTAGGAGAAAAAGAAACAAAAATAGATGTAAACATTATAGTAGAATATGGAACTAGAATACCAGATGTTGCTTTTGAAATACAAAATAGAGTAAAAAAATCTGTTAAAGAAATGACAGGCCTTGATGTACTAGAAGTAAATGTACATGTACAAGGTGTTAGAACATCAGCAGCCGAGTCAGAAGAAAAAACAGAAAATTAAAAAAGAAATGAGTTGAGATTATGAAAGTATTAGATAAAATAACATTAATTTTATTTTCAACATTAATATTAATTATTGCAATAATTTTGGCATTATTGATGTTTGGTTGGATACGTTTTTCAACAATAGCAGGACTATTCGCAGATGCACTAGCAAGTGAAACTGCAACAAGAGTAATAATTGTATCTTGTGTAGTTTGTGTAATTCTTGCAGTAAGAGAAATATTTTTCGGAGGAAGTAGTGAGACAAGCGAAGGAATGACAGGTGAAGGAATACTTCTTGAAAACGAATCTGGTAAATTATTAATAACTAGAGACACATTAGAGAACCTAGTAAATGGAGTTGCAAAAGGATTTGAGAATACTCAAAGTGTATCAACTAAGGTTATACTTGATAAGCAAAACACATTGAAAGTATTTGTATCATTGGTAGTATTACAAAGTACTATAATTAATGAACTTTCTGTTAACTTACAAAATAGAATAAAAGAGGTAGTAAAAAATGCCACAGGATTAGAAGTAAATGCAATTGATGTTAAGATTAAAAATGTAGCAACTCCTGAGGTAAAAAAAGAAGTCTAAAGGAAGTGAATTAAAATGAAAGATTTAAAAAATTTTATACACGAATATAGAGGAGCAATAATAGGAGGTATAATCTCAATTGTAATACTATGTACAGGACTTTTAAGATTAGTTCTTGGATTATTAGTACTTGCTATTGGTGTATTTTTAGGAAACTATGTACAACAAAATAAATACGAAGTAAAACAAAAACTATTAGATTTCATAAATAAAATTTAAAAAGGACCGGAGTAAATATGAATAGGACAAAAACGAGAGAGTTAGCATTTATGCTTATATACCAAAGGGAAATTCAAAAAGAAGTTGAAGAAGATAATCTAGAAATATTTTATGAGTCTAACGAAATTGAAGAAGAAGATCAAAAAGAATATCTAAAAGATATTCTTTTTGGTGTTTCTAAAAATGAAGAAGAATTTCTTGATTTAATAAAAAGACATTTAAAAGAGAATTGGACAATAGATAGAATTTCTAAGGTAAATGTTAGTGTATTAAAGCTTGTACTATATGAAATGCTATACTGCGATTTGCCATACAAAGTTGCAATAAATGAAGCAGTAGAACTTGCAAAAAAATATTCTGATGAACAAGCTGGCGCATTTATTAATGGAATTTTAGCAAGTATAGTAAAGGAAAAAGGTTTGGGTGAAGCTCGTAATGGAAATAACTCCAATAACAATAACTGAATTAAATAGATACATAAAAGATAAAGTAGCAAGCGACGAATTTTTACAAAATGTATATGTAAAAGGGGAAATATCTAATTTCAAAAACCATTATACAGGACATATGTATTTTACTTTAAAAGATGAAAATTCTTTAATAAAATGTATAATGTTTAAAGGTTATGCAGAAAGACTAAAATTCATGCCCAAAGATGGTATGAAAGTTGTAGTTTTTGGAACTGTTTCTGTTTTTGAAAGAGATGGAGTTTATCAAATATATTGTAAGGCAATGAAGGAAGATGGCATAGGAGACTTATATACTGCATATAATCAGCTAAAGGAAAAATTAGAAAAAGAAGGTTTATTTGATGCAAAATATAAAAAGAAAATACCTTTTATGCCAGAAAGGATAGGGGTACTCACATCAAAGACAGGTTCAGTAATTAGAGATATTATAAATGTTAGTACAAGAAGAAACCCAAATGTATATATAAGATTATTGCCAGTTCCAGTACAAGGAGAAGGAGCAGGAGAAAAAATCGCTGATGCAATAAAACTTATGAATGACAAAAATTTAGCAGATGTTATAATAATTGCAAGAGGTGGAGGATCTTTAGAAGATTTATGGCCATTTAATGAAGAAGTTGTTGCAAGGGCAATATTTGCCTCTAAAATACCCCTTATTTCAGCTGTTGGACACGAGACAGATTTTACAATAGCAGATTTTGTCTCAGACCTAAGAGCACCTACACCATCTGCAGCAGCAGAACTTGCAGTACCTGAAATCAGCAAGGTAGAAGAGGGACTAAGAAATTATCAAAACAGATATAGACTTGCTTTAAGAAAAAAGATAGAACTTGCAAAATTAAGATTTGAAAAATGTATGCAATCAAGAGTATATAAAGAACCATTACAAGAAATAAATGATAAATATATGCTTGTTGATTCATTTATTAAAAGTATAAGCAATGATATGAATAAAAAACTTATGATTGCAAAGACAGATTTTTCAAATAGTTTATCAAGATTAGATGCATTAAGTCCTCTAAAAACTTTATCAAGAGGATATAGTATAACTATGAAAGACAATAAAGCAGTGAAAAAAGCTAAGGATTTAAAAACAGGAGATAAGCTTAATATTAGATTTAGTGATGGAGAAAAGACAGCAACTGTAAATTAAAAAAACCAAATAGACTGTGCAAGTTAAGGAGAAAAGATATATGGAAAAATTAAAATTCGAAGATGCAATTAAAAAATTAGAAGATATAGCAAAAGAGTTAGAAAGTGGAGATCTTGGTTTAGATGAAAGTTTAGTTAAATTTGAAGAAGGAATGAAACTTTCTAAGGAATGCAATAAGATGTTAAATTCAGCAGAGAAAAAGATCAATATATTAATAGATAACGGAGAAAAAATCGAAGAAGAGAATTTCACACCAGAGGAATAGAAGGAGAAGGAATGAATACTTTTTTAGAGATAGTAACAAATAAATACCTGTACGTACCAGTATTAGTTTGGTTTTTTATACAGACTTTTAAAGTTATATGGGATTTAGTGACAACAAGAAAATTTAATTTTAAGAGAATACTAGGGGCAGGGGGAATGCCAAGTTCTCATTCAGCAGTAGTAGTATGTCTTGCTGTAATGATAGGAAGAGAATGTGGATTTAGTTCTCCAATTTTTGCATTAGCTTTAGTATTTTCATTTGTTGTAATGTATGATGCAGCAGGAATAAGAAGAGCAGCTGGAAAACAAGCGGCTTTATTAAATAAATTAATAAATACACCTGGACTTTCTATGCCACAAGTTCAAGAAAGGCTTGTTGAAGTGCTTGGGCATACACCAACTCAAGTATTTGTTGGAGCTTTAATTGGCGTGATTGTTGGACTTATAGTGTAATTAAATAAATAGAACGGATTAACAAATCTTAAAGAAATATTTAAGACTTGCTAATCCGCTTTTTTTAAACTAATAATCTACAAAATATGACATTTTTGTTTATAAATTCTATTGTCTTATAAGTAATATTTTGATATAATGTAATATAGAATTAGATAGGACAAATAAAGTTTGAAAGGTGAATTTCCGTAAATTACTTTACAAACTTGTAATATAGATAAAAGAAAGGAATGATTTAATAAAATGGAAAATGGAAAATGTGAAAACTGCAAGAAAGACGAAGAATTAGAAAAAATTTTATGGCAATACAAACAGGACAAAGATAATCTTATTCAAATTTTAAATGAAGTCCAAGAACATTACGGATATATACCAACACCAGCACAAATGCGTATTGCAGAGTATTTAGGAATTACACTAGCAGAGGTGTATGGAGTAATTACATTTTATTCAAGATTTACTCTAAAACCAAAGGGAAAATATAATATAGCAGTATGTTTAGGAACAGCTTGCTATGTAAAAGGTTCAGAAAAAATACTAGAAAGAGTAAAAGAAAGACTAAAAATTAATCCAGGAGAAACAACTCCTGACGGAAAATTCTCAATAGAAGAAACAAGATGTATAGGAGCTTGTGGCTTAGCACCTGTATTTACAATAAACGGAGAAGTTTACGGAAAAGCAACTGTACAGAAGGTTGATCAGGTGCTTGACGAATACATGAAATTAGAAAAATAAAATACTAATTTAAAGAGAGGAATGATAGAATAAATGAAATCCCTAGAAGAGATAAAGAAAATTAGAGAAGAAAAACGCAAAGAACTCGATTTAAGAGTTAATTTAAAAGCAGATACTCACGAAAAACATATACTAGTATGTCGTGGTACAGGTTGCACTTCTTCAAAATCAGAAGATATTATAAATAATTTCAAAAAATTGATAGAAGAAAAAAACATACCAAATGTAAGAGTTATACAAACTGGATGTTTTGGTTTATGTGCCAAAGGTCCAATTGTAATAATAAGACCAGAAGATACATTTTATGCAATGGTAACACCAAATGATTGTGAAGAAATTGTAAATACACACCTAATTGAAGGAAAAACAGTAGATAGATTACTTTGCAAAGATATTGACGGAACACAGGTTAAGAGATTAGATGACCTTGGTTTCTATAAAAAACAAGAAAGAATAGCTTTAAAAAACTGTGGAAAAATTGATCCAGAAAATATTGATGAGTACATAGCATTTGATGGATATCTAGCATTAGAGAAAGTATTATTCTCTATGTCACAAGATGAAGTAATTGAAGAAATTACAAAATCTGGACTAAGAGGAAGAGGAGGCGCTGGTTTCCCAACAGGTAAAAAGTGGGCATTTACAAAAATGGCTGAAGGTGACCAAAAATATGTAGTATGTAATGCTGACGAAGGAGATCCAGGAGCATTTATGGATAGAAGTATCCTAGAAGGAGATCCACACTCAGTAATAGAAGCAATGATGATTGCAGGATACGCAATAGGTGCTGACCAAGGATACATATATGTTAGAGCAGAATACCCAATAGCTGTTCAAAGATTTGGAAAAGCAATAGAACAAGCAAGAGAATATGGAATCTTAGGAAAAAATATTTGGGGAACAGATTTCTCATTTGATTTAAATATAAGACTAGGAGCAGGAGCTTTTGTCTGTGGAGAAGAAACAGCTTTGCTTGAATCAATAGAAGGAAGAGCTGGAAGACCAAGACTAAAACCACCATTCCCAGCAAATGTGGGATTATGGCAAAAACCTACTCTTATTAATAACGTAGAAACTTATGCAAATATTACAAAGATAATACTTAATGGAGCAGACTGGTATGCAGGAATAGGAACAGAAAAATCAAAAGGAACAAAGGTATTTGCATTAGGAGGAAATGTAGTAAATACAGGACTTGTAGAAGTTCCAATGGGTACAACTTTAAGAGAAATTGTATATGACATAGGTGGAGGAATCCCAAATGGAAGAGACTTCAAAGCGGCTCAAACTGGTGGACCTTCTCGGAGGATGTATACCAAAAGAATACTTAGATGTTCCAATAGATTATGAATCACTTGCTCAAATTGGTTCAATGATGGGTTCAGGTGGACTTATAGTAATGGATGATACAAAGTGCATGGTTAATCTTGCAAAATTCTATCTAGGATTTACAGTTGATGAGTCTTGTGGAAAATGTACACCTTGTAGAATCGGAACAAAGAGAATGCTTGAAATTTTACAAAAGATTACAGAGGGAGAAGGAGAGGAAGAAGACCTAGAAAAGTTAGCAGATTTATGTGAAAATATCAAAAATGCATCAGTATGTGGACTTGGTCAAACAGCTCCAAACCCAGTAATAAGCACAATGAAGTATTTTATTGAAGAATATAAAGATCACGTTATAGATAAAAAATGTAAGACAGGAGAATGCAAGGCATTAGCAGATATTCAAATAGATCCAGAAAAATGTAAGGGTTGTGGAATGTGCAAACGTAATTGTCCAGTAGAGGCAATATCAGGAGAAGTTAAACAGCCACATGTTATAGATAAATCAAAATGTATTAAGTGTGGTACATGTATAAGCGTTTGTCCATTTAAAGCAATAAGCTAAGATTAAAAATAATCAGCCATATATTTTGACTGAAAGGAGATAAAAATATGTCAAAATTAATTAAATTAACTATTGATGGTAAAGAAATAGAAGTAGAAGAACGGAACTACAATTCTTGAAGCAGCAAAAAAAGTAAATATCGATATACCTACACTTTGTTTCTTAAAAGAAATAAACGAGATAGGTGATTGCAGAATGTGCCTTGTAGAAGTAGAAGGAAGACGTGGATTTGCAACATCTTGTATCCAAAAGGCAGAAGAAGGAATGGTAGTTCATACAAATACTGAAAAGGTAATAGAAGCAAGAAAAATGGTATTAGACCTTATTCTTTCAAACCATGAAAGAGAATGTTTAACTTGTGTAAGAAACCGGAAATTGTGAATTGCAAAAGCTAGCAGAACAATTTGGACTTCAAGATATAAAATATAAAGGTGAGAGAAATAAATATGAAATAGACGATAAATCACCAAGTATAGTAAGAGATTTTAATAAGTGTGTACTATGTAGAAGATGCACAGCAACTTGTAAAAAAGTACAGGGAATCGCTGCAATAGATTCAACCAATAGAGGCTTTGCATCTTGCATCTCAACTGTTGGAAATCATAGCTTAAATGATGTAAACTGTACATTCTGCGGACAATGTATACAAAATTGCCCAGTAGGAGCTCTTCACGAAAAAGATGATACAGAGTTAGTTTGGCAAAAACTAAAAGATGAAGATACAATAGTAATTGCACAAACAGCACCAGCAGTAAGAGTAGGACTTGGAGAAGAGTTTGGTATGCCAATTGGAACAAATGTAGATAGAAA
>CANRFH010000043.1 GCA_947629835.1 uncultured Clostridia bacterium
TACCATTTTCTAACAATTTCATCTTTTTTTACACTATAAGTTGTATTATTCATGGCTAATTCATTTCCTCCATTCTGATTTTATTTAAATCAAATATACTTATATAATACATGTTTACCGGGATTTAACACATATTAAATGTATATTTTATCATAATACTACAATATTTTAATACAATTATCTTAGAATGTCAATAGTTTTATAGAATTTTATGTTAAAATTTTAATAAAAAATTTCTTAGGTTTATTGTATCCGGATGTATTGGTCCTGAATTTTTTATAGACTTCTCTATTGTAAAATCTAGTACAAAAAGTATAGCCTTATCTATATCTTTCTTTGCTAAATCTCTTAAATAGTCTATTGAATCATAGTTCCTATTTTCTTCTATTTTATCTGCTAAATAAATTATTTTTGCAAATCTATCCATTTCTACATTTCCAGTAGTATGATATTTTATTGCATTTTGTACTTCTGTATCAGCGTCATACTTTTCTTTTGCCATAACAGAACCGAAGTTTTGCATGTAATAGACTTGGTTTCATTTTTTCTACATCATCTACTACTATATTATATTTTTTTATATATTCTTCTATTTGGTCTTTTGTAAGTTCTTTTGCCATGTCATGCACTAGTCCTGCAAAAGCTGCTTTTTCTTCATCTTCCCCATAAATTTTAGCAAGCTCTCTCGCTTTTTTCATAGTTCCAATAGAGTGCATATATCTTTTTTCACTCAATGTATTTTTTAAATATTCTTCTATTTCTTCTAGGTTCATTTAATATAACTCCTTATACATTTTATAATTTTTTAACATTTTTCTTACATAATTGTTTGTTTCTTTGTATGGTATATTTTCTATGTCTGATCCATCTATTCTTATTATGCCATCTTCTATCCACTTTTCTACTCTTCCAATTCCTGCATTATATGCTGCCATTGCTAAATAATAGCTATTATTATAGTATTTTACAAGTTTTGAGAAATACTTTGTTCCAAGCATTATATTTGTCTCTGGATCTTTTAAATCTATACTTCCAATTTCCATGCCCTCTGCTTCTTCTTTTGCTGTTTGTTCCATAATTTGCATAAGACCTATTGCTCCACTTTTGGATACAATATTAGGTTTGAAATTACTTTCTGTCTTTATTAAAGCAAAAATCCAATCACTTTCAACGTTATATTCCATGGAATATTCGTATACATATTCTGAATATTTATCTGGATAAAACTTTTTTAGTATTACTGTATATAGGTCAAATACTCTAAATATAACTATCAAAAGTATTATTAAACCCAAAATTATTATTAACGCTTTTCTAATAGGTTTTAACATTTTCCTCCCTTGTTTTATTTACAAGAATACCAATCATCCCCTTCTGATACTTCTGCAATTAGTGGTACAGAAAGTTCAACTACATTTTCCATTGAATCTTTTAGCATTTTTATAACTTGATCTTTTTCTTCTTTTGGTACTTCTAAAAGTAGTTCGTCGTGTACTTGTAATAAAATTCTTGTCTTTAGATTATATTCTTCTATTTTCTTATTTACTTCTATCATTGCTTTTTTCATTATATCTGCTGCAGTTCCTTGAATTGGCATATTTAATGCTGCCCTACTTCCAAACTGTCTTATCATATAGTTTTGTGATTTTAACTCTGGAATATTTCTTCTTCTGCCAAAAATTGTTGTAACATATCCTTTTTCTTTTGCAATTTTATCTATTTCTTCCATGTAATTTTTTATACCGTTATATTTGCTTAGGTATTCTTCTATATATTCCTTAGCTTCTTTTCTAGGTACATGTAATTGCTCTGCAAGTCCAAAATCACTTATTCCATATACTATTCCAAAGTTTACTGCTTTTGCTCTGGTTCTTTCTTCTTTTGTAACTTCCTCTAATGGTTTATTAAATACCTTTGATGCAACCTCTTTATGGATATCTACTCCATTTTTAAATGCTTTTATCATATTGCTATCATTTGAAATGTGAGCAAATATTCTAAGTTCTACTTGTGAGTAGTCTGCATCTATAAATATATTATTGTTTTCTGGTTTAAATACTTTTCTTAAATTTTTTCCAAGCTCAAATCTTGTTGGAATATTTTGCAAGTTTGGCTCAGCACTACTTATTCTACCTGTTGCTGTAACTGTTTGGTGGAAATATGAATGTATCCTATTCGTCTTTTTGTTTATATATGGTAGCATTCCTTCAACATATGTTGAGTTTAGTTTTACAAGCTGTCTATATTCAAGTATCTCCTCTATAATTGGATGTTCTCCTATTAACTTTTCTAGGACTTCTACATCTGTTGAATAACCACTTTTTTTCTTCTTTTGCACTGGAAGGTGTAAATCTTCAAATAAAACTTTTCCAAGTTGTTTTGTAGAATTTATATTAAATTCTTGACCAGAAAGTTTATATATTTTATCTGTTTTTTCTTCTATTTCAGATTTAATCTTTCTTCCAAATTCTATCAATTCTTCTTTATCTATATATATTCCATCATATTGCATTTTTGCAAGAACTCTTGCTGTTGGCATTTCTATATTTTTAAATAGATCTAGCTCTCCTTGTTCTTCTATAAATTTCATCATTATTGGATATAGCTTATTTATGCAATATGCGAATATATTGCCTTTATTCTTATCAGCTTCATCCTCGTTATTATCTGTATCAAAAAGTGTTAATTGTTCTTGCTTAATATTTTGATTTAGATATCTTGAAATTTCTAAGTTCAAATATCTTAAACTCAATGTCTCTATATCATATTTATTTTTTATAGAATCTATAATATATCCTGCAATTTCTGCATCAAATTCAAATCCATCTAAATCTATACCATTTTCTCTTAAAAGTATATAATCTTGTTTTAATTTATATCCTATTTTTTTAATATTTTTATCTTCAAAAATCTCTTTGAAGTATTTTTTTATCGTGTCTGTATCTCTTATATAATAAACATTGTTTTCTATTATCACACTTAAGCTATTAATTTTCTTTTTTAATATTGTTTCTTCTGAATTTGTATCATGTGCATTTAGATAATAAATTATCTGTTTATTTTCGTTTATTTTTTCTACTAGCTTATTTAATTCTTCTTCATTTAAATTTTCTTTTAAAGTTATTTCCTCTAATGGGTTTATTTCTTTACTTTCATTTCTTAAAGAAAATCTATCTATATATTTATTAAATCTTAGTCTTGTAAATACATCTAAAACCTTTTCTTTGTCCCACTCTTTTACTTTTAGATCTTCTATATCTATATCTATTGGGCTTTTTGTGTTGATAGTGCCCAAAGTTTTTGAAAGTATTGCAAGTTCCTTATCTTTTATAAGTTTTTCTCTTAATTTTCCTTTTATTTCTTCTGCTTTTCCGCTTTCTATTTCTTCATATAATTTATCTATTGTCTTATATTTTTTTATAATATTTAGAGCTGTCTTTTCTCCAACACCATCTACTCCTGGGATATTATCTGACTTATCTCCCATTAATCCTTTTACTTCTATTAAAGCCTTTGGTTCTAACCCATAGACTTCCTTTATCTTATTCTCATCATAATCGTCTTCTTCTGTTTTTCCTGATTTTGTTCTTGGTATTCTTATTGTTATTTTGTCTGTTGCAAGTTGGAAGGTATCTCTATCTCCTGAAAGTATTGTTACATCTATTCCCTTTCTTCCAGCTTTTTTAGATAGAGTTCCTAGAATATCGTCTGCTTCATATCCTTCTTTTTCTATTATTTTGATATTCATAGCTGTTAAAACTTCTTTGATTAATGGCATTTGTTCTGCAAGTTCGTCTGGCATACCTTTTCTAGTTCCCTTATATTCTTTATACATTTGATGTCTAAAAGTTGGAGCACTCATATCAAATGCAACAGCTATATAATCAGGGTTCAAGCTATCTAGGATTTTAAACATAATTGCTAAAAAGCCATATACAGCATTTGTATATGTTCCGGTTTTCTGTCCTTAGCATATTACTTCCCATTATCCCGTAAAATGCTCTATTTAGTATACTATTTCCATCAATCAATACTAGTCTTGACATATTTTTTTAAGTTTCTTCCTTTCGATTTTATTTTTTATCAAAATATGAACTTATAGTCTCTAAATTTTCAAAATCTTTTTGTCTCATTATATCATAAGCAACTATTGCAACTGAGTTTGACAAATTCAATGAACGTAAAGTCTCTCTCATTGGGATTCTTACTGTCTTATCTATATACTTCTTTAAAGTATCTTCTGGCAAACCCTTTGTTTCTTTTCCAAATAGCATAAATACTTCGTCCATTTCTTTATAATTTGGTTCTGAATATATATGTTTTCCTTTTGTTGTTACAAAAAACATATTATTTTCTTCTGGTTTATATTTATCTAAAAATTCTTTAAAACTTAAATGTTCCTCTATTTCTAGCTTGTCCCAATAATCAAGTCCTGCTCTTTTTACTGCTTTTTCTGATATACTAAATCCAAGTGGATATACTAAGTGCAATTTAGCACCTATTGCTGCACAGGTTCTTGCAATATTTCCTGTATTTTGTGGTATCTCAGGCTCTACTAATACTATATTTAATTTCATTTTTTAAATATCCCTTCTAATGTACAACATTATTAAGCTTTGTTTTTCTCAATTATATCTCTTGCAGCGACAAGTCCTGTTGCTGCTGCTGTAACTATATTTCCTGCTTTTCCTGCTCCATCTCCTATGAAATATATATTTTTGTCTTTTAATTTAAATTTATTATCAGTTTCAATTTCATTGCTAAAGAATTTTATTTCTGGTCCATATAGCAATGTTTCGTCATTATTTACACCTGGCATTATTTTATCAAGTTTTTGTAATCCCTCTAAAATATTTGTAATTATTCTGTGTGGTAAAATTAATGCTAGATCTCCTGCGACACAGTCTTTTAGAGTAGGTTCTATAAATCCCTTGTTTATACGGTGCCATTCACTTCTTCTTCCGCTTCTTAAATCTTTCAATGTTTGAATTATAGGTTTTCCATCACCTAATACATTTGCAATTCTTGCTATACTTTCTCCATATTGTCTTGTATTTGTTGTTGGCTGAGTTAATGTAACTTTACTGATAAATGCAAAATTACTATTGTCTGATTTTATTTCTTTTAAAGAATGTCCATTTACGCATATATATCCATAGTAATTTTCTTTTGTAACAAATCCTCCTGGGTTTGTACAAAATGTTCTTATTTCATCTGCATATGTATCTGTTTTTATAAATATTGTTGGATCATAGATTACATCACAAATATCCTTTAAAATTTCTTTTCTTACTTCTACACGTACACCTATTTCTATACTTTGAGACATATATGGTATTTTATATTTGTCTGCAAACTCTTGCGTCCATTTTGCTCCTTCTCTTCCTGGTGCAACTATTACATTTTTAGCCATTACGCTTTCTTTTTCTTTATTATGAGTATATACAACTTCACATTCTCCGTTATTATAAATTACATCTTCTACATTTGTGTTATCATATAAGTCGACACCTTCTGCTTCAAGATAATCTGAGATTCCTTGAATGTACTGAGGTAAATGATCACTTCCTAAATGTTTTTGCTTTATTAATAGCAATCTAGAACCTTGAATTGCGATTGCTTTTTCTATTTTCTTTGCTTCTTCCATATTAGATGGAAATACCTCACTGTCCATATGAAATTTATTAAATATTTCCTCTGTTTCGTCTATTAATTTATATGCCTCTGATTGTGACATATATTTAAATAAATCTGATTTTCCAAGTTTTGGTATGAAATTAAGTTTTCCATCTGAAAAAGTTCCTGCTCCTCCATATCCACTTAAAATATTGCAAGGTTTACAGTTCACGCAGTTCTTTTTATCTTTATTCATTGGGCAATATCTGTCTTTTACACTTTTTCCTTTTTCTAGTATTGCAACTTTTAAATTTTTATCCTTGTTTTTAAGTTCATAAGCTGCAAATAGTCCTGCTGGTCCTGCTCCTACTATTACTACATCATATTTTTTCATACTTAATCATTCCTTTCTTGTGCATCAAAAACAAAGTTTATTATACCATAATAATTCAAAAACTACAAATATTTATGCTTAAGTTATGATAATTCTTTTTTCCATAAATTAAATTTTATATGATCTTTTATATAGAAAATACCTCTCTTAACTCCATTTATAATAAACGTACCTACTGTACAAATTGTTATTTTATAAGCTATTATTTGAATTATGTACATCCATATTGTATTTCCTATAAAATAAGGTATTGTTTCATATCTAATTAACATACTTTCTGCATAATGCAATAATAAAATATACATACTATTTCTTCCATACCAAGCTAAAATTTTGCCTAGATGCTTCATATATTTTTCTATTATTTGCGATATTTTAAATATCATTATAGTACCACATGTAGCAGTAAGCATTAAGAATACTCCATTTGAATATATTCTTCCTGCTAAATTTGTATTATTAAATTTTATTCCTAATACCCAGATAAGAAAAATTATTACTAATAGTTTCTTATCTGATAATATTTTATCTAAGCTTTTTGTTTGGGTTAAAATATAACCTATATAATAAAATATTATACCAAACAATGCTATATCAAAGGCATATGGTAAGAAATAAGCATTTATTCCTAATAAATATCCTATAAACGAAATTAGTGAAACAGAAAATAATAGTTGTAGTTGGTCTCCCTTAGAAATCTTCTTTAAAAACCTAAATAGCATTCGTATTATTGCTAAAAATGGGAAAAACCATAATGAACCTATT
Organism: uncultured Clostridia bacterium; assembly: GCA_947629835.1. GTDB lineage: Bacteria > Bacillota > Clostridia > TANB77 > CAG-508 > JAAWPK01. The sequence continues at coordinate 6,776 of CANRFH010000043.1, forward strand.
TCATTTATATAAATTGGATAATTAATTTTTCCTTCTCTATAAGCAACAAATGAATAAAAAATTTCTTCTGCCCAATTTTTAATAATCTCCCATAATGACATTGATTTATTAAAAAACAATATATTTACTACAAGTATACATATGATATATGGTAGTATCAATTTAAAAAACACGTCTTTTATAGCTTTATCATAGCTTTTTTCCTTATATAGCATACCACTTGCGATGATAAATAAAGGCATATG
>CANRFH010000044.1 GCA_947629835.1 uncultured Clostridia bacterium
ATAATATATATAATAAAAAGAAAAGGCACTAACCTAAATTAGTGCCAGCGTGAAAACGAAGTTTTCACTTTTCTTGCGTTATTTCCTCTTGTTAGAAAAAAATATGTATGGTATAATTTAAAAGGTAAAATAGGAGGAATATATAAATGGAAGAAGAAAATCTTGTAGAAGGCAGAAATGCAGTAATGGAATTAATTGAAAGTGATAAGGACGTAAATAAAATATTTGTACAAGCAGGAGAGAAGCATGGCTCTATAATGAAGATTATAGCAAGAGCAAAATCAAAAGGAATAGTAGTTGTAGAAGTGCAAAAAAGAAAACTAGATGAAATGTCTGTATCACACAACCATCAAGGGGTAATTGCAATAACTCCGCCTTTTGAATATGTAGAAGTAGAAGATATACTAGAAGAAGCAAAAAAGAAAAATGAAAATCCATTTATATTAATCTTAGATGGCATAGAAGATGTGCATAATCTTGGATCGATTATAAGAACAGCAGAAACAGCAGGGGTACATGGAATAATAATTCCAAAAAGAAGAGCAGCTGCTGTAAATGCAACAGTATATAAAACCTCAGCAGGTGCAGTAGAATATATGAAAATCGCAAGAGTAAATAATATACAAAATACAATTAATTATTTAAAAGAAAATGATGTATGGATATGCGGAACAGATATGGATACTAACTCTCTATACAATGAGCAGGACTATAAAATGCCTATTGCAATAGTAATCGGGAATGAAGGCAAAGGGATGAGCCGATTAACTAAGGAGAATTGTGACTTTGTTGTAAAAATACCTATGAAAGGAAAAATAAATTCTCTAAACGCGTCTGTTTCAGCAGGTATTATCATGTATGAGGTTTTAAGAAATAGAGGATAAAAGGTATTGCAAAAACAAGCAATAATATATATAATTACAAATAAGTGGTGATGAAATTGGAAGAAAATAGTGTAATTAGACCAGAACTTGAAAGTATAGAAGAAGAGAGAATGGAAAAGTCTTTAAGACCAAAAACTCTTGAAGAATATATAGGACAAACAAAAGTAAAAGAAAATATGAAAGTATATATAGAAGCGGCAAAAAAGAGAGGAGAACCCTTGGATCACATACTTTTATATGGACCTCCTGGACTTGGAAAAACTACACTTTCTAACATTATATCAAATGAAATGAATTCAAATATAAAAATAACATCAGGCCCAGCGATAGAAAAACCAGGTGATTTAGCAGCAATTCTTACAAATCTTGGAGAATTTGATATTTTGTTTATAGATGAAATACATAGATTAAACAAAAGTGTTGAAGAGATACTATATCCAGCGCTAGAAGATTATACCTTAGATATAATAATTGGAAAAGGACCTAGTGCAAGAGCTATAAGATTAGATCTACCAAAATTTACATTGGTTGGAGCAACTACACGAGCAGGATCTCTTTCTACACCTTTAAGAGATAGATTTGGAATAGTATCAAGACTAGAACTATACAATACTGACGAATTAGCAACAATAGTAAGAAGATCTGCTAAAATATTAGAAATCAAAATTGATGATATAGCTGCAATTGAAATTGCAAAAAGATCAAGAGGTACACCGAGAATAGCAAATAGAATCTTAAAAAGAGTAAGAGATTATGCACTAGTTTTAGGAAACCGGAAATATAACTTTGGATATTGCAAAAACAGCTCTAGATAAATTAGAGATAGACGAACTTGGCCTTGACGAAATAGATAGAAAAATATTAAAAATAATGATAGAAAAATATCAGGGTGGACCAGTTGGAGTAGAAACCATAGCAACAACAATAGGAGAAGAGACGGAAACAATAGAAGATGTATATGAACCATATTTAATACAAATAGGATTTATATCTCGTACTTTAAGAGGAAGGATTGTTTTACCAGGAGCTTATAAACATTTGGGATATGAATATGATGAAAAATAAGAAGGAAAAATAAATAATGATTAAAGATAAACTTCTACTAAAAAATATTTTAATTTATATAGGCTTAATATTATTAGTTAGCGGAAAAATATTTATAAGAGAATTTGACAATCTTGATGAAATATGGGGATTTAACTTTGCAAGATGCATTAGTGAAGGACTACTTCCATATAAAGATTTTAGTATAATATTAACCCCCTTACTTCCAATGATATCTGGAATATTCTTAAAAATATTTGGAACAGAATTAATAGTATTTAGATTTTTAGAATGTTTTGAAGTTGCAACAATTTTATTTGTTATATACAAAATTTTAATTAAACTAAAAATAAATAAAAGTATATCACTTATTATGACTTTAGTGATATATTTTGCATATTCAGATATATTTACTTTTGATTATAATTGGGCAGTATTGCTAATAACTTTATTAACAGTTTATATGGAGCTAAAATTCTTAAAAGAAGAATTTAGCTTTAAAAGAGATTTCATTTTAGGAATGCTTGTACGGTTTAGCAATTTTATTTAAACAAACTATTGGTGGAGTTTTAGCAATTGTTTTTATTGTATATAAAATTCTAGAAATAAACAAAGCCAGTGAAATAAAACAATTTTTCAAAATTGTTTTTGCAAGAACATTAGGAGTTTTTGTCCCTATTTTAGTATTTATAATATATTTATTGGCCACTAATACTTATATGGATTTTATAGATTATGCAATACTTGGAATTGGAACATTTTCAAATTCATCAAGATATTTAAATTTATTGCAATCGAGCAGAGTCTTTATAAGAATTCTTGCAGTAGCAGTACCGATAACCTTAACTATAATGTTAATGATATGTATATTTAGATTAGTAAAAAAAGATTTATTTAAAGAAGATTTTATCAAAAGAATATATGTGCTTTTAGCATTTAGTATAGCAAATATTACTGCAATATTTCCAATCGCAGATACTGCACATTTTGGAGTACGGTTCAATTTGCACAGTCATCTCAATTATATATATAGTATATAGTTTAATACATATTTTATATTCTTATATAAAATATGAGAAACTTATATTTGCTATAAAAGTATTTATACAAGCATTTTCTATAATGGTATTTATAATATATATTTCTTATTCTATGACAACTTTAAAAGCATATATAGTAAACTTAAGAGAAAATCAAAATGTAAATCACTTTAAAGGAATTTTAATAGATAATGATTTAGCAAATAGAATAAACATTGTAGACGAGTATTTATTGGAAAAGGAAAAAGAAGGTAAAACTGTATATATACTAGATTCAATGTCAGCAATATTTACAATTCCAATGGATAGATATTATAAAAATTATGATATGTTCAATTTAGGCAATTTTGGAGGAAGAGGAGAAGACGGAATTATAGAAGATTTGAAAAATACAGATAATTTATTAGTGCTTATTAGAAAAGATAGTCTCCCTAAAAATTGGCAACATCCATATAAAGTTACTGACTATGCAATAGAAAATTTTGAAAAAATAGATGAGATAGATATATATGATGTATATGAAAAATAGAAAGGAACAAAAATTATGAAATTATTATTACATACCTGTTGTGCACCTTGCAGTGTATATTGCATAGATGCTTTAAGAAAAGAAAAAATAGAGCCAACTGTATATTGGTATAATCCAAATATACACCCATATATGGAATATAAAGCAAGAAGAGACTGTTTAAAGGAATATACAAAATCAATAAATGTAGAAGCAATATTTGAAGAAGATTATGGACTAAAAGAATTTTGCAAAAATGTATCAGGCGATTTAGAGAATAGATGTGCAAACTATTGCTACAAAGTAAGATTAGAGCAGACAGCAAAATATGCAAAAGAAAATGGATATGATGCAATAAGTACAACTCTTTTGGTAAGTCCGTATCAAAAACACGACATACTAAAAAAACAAGCAGAAGAGATTGCAAAAAAATATGGACTAGAATTTTTATATAGAGATTTTAGAGTAGGGTTTAGAGAAGGACAGGCAAAGGCAAGAGAACTTGGGTTATATATGCAAAAATATTGTGGATGTGTATTTTCAGAGGAAGAAAGATACCAGAAACAGATTGAAAAAGACAAAGAAAATTAAAAGGAGGGAAATAAAAGCTTTATGAATAAATTAAAAGAAAAAATAGATAATCTTTATCTAATATTAAAGAAATCTATGGAACAATTTCCATTAACAATGATAACTATAATTATATTAACTTTAATATTTGTTATAGATTTAGAGGGAAATGTTATAGAAGGAGCAATTCTTAGAAACATAATGCTTTTTGGTGTAGTATTTGCAAATGGAGCATTCTTAACAGAAACTTTAACTAGTGAAAAAAAGAAAAAAATTATAGGATATGTAATTTCAGCAGTTTTAGCATTAGTATTTACATATATAATTGCAGAGCCAAATATACTTCCTAAAAACATAATGAATTGGATAGAGAAACTATTTACTTGTAGTATGCTATCAACTTTTGCTTTGTCGATATATTTTAATTATAAAAAAAGTGAAAAGACATTTGAAAAATATTTAACATCAGTTTTTGTAAATATACTAAAAGCAAGTATTATATATGGGATACTCGTGGTAGGAAGTCTAATTGTAACAGCTGTATTCATTTTCTTGATAATGGATGGAGATGATTATACATTACTTGCAAGAATAGAAATATTGATACTTGGAATCTATTATGTACCAGCCATTTTATATTCTTTATGCAATATAGAAGAAAAGGTATCAAAATTTTCAAAAGTAGTTATAAAGTATGTTTTAGGAACATTAGTAATAGTTGCATTTGCGATAATTTATATATACATAATAAAAATAATTATTCTAAGAGATATTCCTTCAAACCAAATATTTAGAATACTTACAGCTTTATTCATACTAGGCTGCCCAATATGGACTATGATAGAAAGCTTTAATGAAGATACAGCAATAGATAAAATAAACAAAAAACTTCCTAAATTATTTATACCATTTATCGCTTTACAAATATATTCAATAGGTGTAAGAATACTAGAAAATGGCATTACAGAAAATAGATATTTATGTATAGTATTAATAATTTTTGAGATTATTTATACGATAATAAAATTAAGAAAAAAAGAAGTAGGAAAAACAATATTAGTATTTATAGCACTCACAATAATTTCAACAGTTATGCCATATATAAATATGAATAACATATCAAAAATAAGTCAATACAATAATTTAAAAATATTTAAAGAAAAAACCGAATATACAGAAGAAGAAAAACAAAAGATTTATGGTGGATATAGCTACTTGCAAAATACAGATGAAGGAAATAGCTTAATAAAATCTTTGCTAACTGAAAAAGAAGAAGAAGAAATAAGAAGCTTTAGAAAACAAACTGTATTTGAATATGATAGCAATAGTGACACAATTCAGAGAATTAACGGATATGCAGATGTTGAGGTTATAGATGTAGCAGAATATAAAAAATTGTATATGGTAGATTCTTTTAATTACCTTGGAAAACAAGGAGATATAAACGAAGTATTTGGAAAGTTAGAAATAAAACTTAACGATAATGAAACAATATATGTTAATATTTCTGAAAAAATTAACGAATATATGCAATATGGAGAAAATCTAGATAGGAACTTTAAAAATATAAATGAAATACAAATAGACAATAATAAAAAACTCATATTGAAAAATATATCTATTTCATATGATAAAGTAAATAAAAAAGTCGGAGATTATAGCATAGTAGGCTACTTATTAGAAAATTAAACAATAAAAGGAGAAAAACAAATGACAAGAAACGCTGAAACCCTAGAAGCTGTACACACACACACACACACACACACACACAAGCAATATTTAGACGGAAATCTAGAAAAAACAAAAAGAGTACAATATATCGACATTGCACGAGGAATAGCAATATTATTAGTGATAGTAGGACATATGGTGACTGGACTGCCATTAGCAATAATATATTCATTTCATATGCCTTTATTTATCATCGCAAGTGGTATGCTATATAAGGAAAAAAGCTATGATAAAGCTATAAAAGACGTGTT
>CANRFH010000045.1 GCA_947629835.1 uncultured Clostridia bacterium
GAATTAAATTTATGAAATTATCTATTACATTTGCTTCTCGGCTTTCTTGCATCAGCTCTTGCAATGGATAAGATAAAAAAAGAATTAGAATAAATGTATAATAAACAGAAAAAAACTTAAACGATAATGTTTAAGTTTTTTTCTGAGTTTTTTATGTTAAGGATGATATCTTTTAAATTTATACTGCTTCCAAAGTTTCTTCTCCTTCTCCATTCTTTTCGTCTATAACTTCTAGACTTGAAATTGAAACTTCATAAGCAACTCTTTCTACTACTGTTCCATCTTCATATTTCTTTTCATATTTTCTTGATTGAACTCTACCTACTGTTTTTACTTGTGCACCAACTTCTAAGTGATCACAAAATCTTGCATTTCTTCCCCAAGCTATTGCTGGAATATAATCAGATTTGCTATAAGCTCTATTTACTGCAAGTAAAAGATCTGCTATTTCACGTCCAAATGGTGTTTTTCTGTATATTGGCTTTTTACAAATATGTCCAATTAATACAACTTCATTTGAAACATCTAAATTGATTTCTTCATCTTCTTTTGCTCTTTCTTCAATATCATTTTCATATATGATATCCTTAGCAAATACTGTTAAAATCAATTTGTTCTTTTCATTTTCATAACTGTTATAAGATCTAAATTGTCCTTTTACTATAATTTTTTTACCTATTTGTAATTCTTCGTCATTTATTAATCTTTCAGATATTGTTATTGGTATGATATCAAATGTTTCACTTAAACGTGGTACTTCTAAATCAAATATGTAAAAACTTTCTCCATAAATTTCATGACTAAATCTTTTTTCACTTGTAATTTTACCAACCAATACTAAATGGTTATTATCCAAATAATTTGTATTCAATTTCTTTTCCTCCCTATCCTTTTTACGTAGGAAATTTATTCTTTAACTTTTGTAATAATTTCTTACGTATCTTTCCTACAAATTTCTTTGTAATGTTTTCCTTTTTTAAGTTTTTTTGTCAATTATACCTATATTATACTACATAATTTTGAATTTGTCTACATAAAAAGTTGAAATTTTATAAATTTATTTGATTTTTTCCATATATTAGTAAGATTGTTCCGATTCCCATCGCATTATGGGCATTATTTTCTAATTTTGAATCTGCTGTTTTTATCAGTATTTCCTGCGGTTCTATGACTTTTTTGTTAACATCCTCTATTTCTCTTTGTAAATACACCATTAGATTTTCTTCTACACTAGAAGCTGTTATTGTTGCCCTTTGTTTAAAGCCAAAAGTTATTATTTTTACTTCTTTATCTATTAATTTAAAGCTTCCTAGATTCACATCTGCATTCATAACTAAATATTCAGCATTATTAAATATTTTATATACTATCTCTTTTTTATCTGTTATTTCATCTAAGGTCATTACAAGAATTGCTTGGAACTTTATATTCCTAATATTTTCTGCACTCTTGTCATTTATTACTATTATCGTATGTTCTTTTGTTGGAGAATTTAATTTAGACTCTAAAATTCTTTTTATTCCCATTTCATTTTTGCTCTCAGCAACAATACCAATAAATGCCACCTTATACATATCCTTTCATTTAGTGATATGTCTATTTTACCCATATTATTCAGTTATATTCGTGATATTAGCGAGATTATTCATAATATTTGTGTTTGTGATAATATTTGTAATAAAATTATCGATATTATTCATATTGATATTATTTATAGAATTGGTTATTGTCATATCAGATTTTGTATTATTTATGGAATTTGTCATTGTTGTATTAGATACAGTTTCTACTGATTCCATATTAGTCTTTGCAAAGAAAATTGATAAAATAAATAAAATTACAACAGTACTTGCTGCAATTAAATAAGAATATATTTTTTGTTTATTGAATATAAAAAACATAGGATCCTCCTGAATAACAAGTTATTTAATTATATTCTTGCATTAGGAGGATTATGATAAATTTATTCTCCGCCTTTCATGTGTTTTCTTGTCATTTCTAAAAGATTAAGTTTAGAAAATCCAACTATTTGTGTCTTTGACCTATCATATTTTAGATTTTCTTCAAGCACTTTTATTATTTGTTTTTTGTGCTCTTCATCTGTCATATCTATATAGTCTATTATTATGATTCCCCCGATATCCCTTAGTCTTAACTGTTTTGCGATTTCAACACTTGCTTCACTATTTACTTTAAATACAGTTTGTTCTAGGTTTTTATTTCCTATATATTTTCCAGAGTTTACGTCGATTGCAGTTAATGCTTCTGTCTTATCTATTGTGATAAAGCCACCACATTTTAACCATATCTTTCTTTGTTTTATTTTTTCTAGTTGATCATTTATATCATATATATCAAAAATATCCTCATTCTCTTTTAATTCTATTGTTATATCTTCATTTAGATTTTTTATTATCTTTTCTACTTCTTTATAGCATTTCTTATTATCTACAACTATCCTAGTCATATCTTTATCTATTAAATCCATTAATAATGTTTCTATAAAGCTCTGTCCTTCATATACCACTCTTGGATATGTTGTTTCTTTATCATTTGCAATTTTTTCAATTTCTTTCCATTTATTTATTGTCTCATTTAAATCATTTTTTAATTCTTCTTTTTCTTTGTTTAATGCTGATGTCCTTACAATTATTCCAAATCCTTCTGGAAGTATTTCATTAATTATTTCCATTAGTCTATTTTTCTCTTCATCATTTTCTATCTTTTGTGAAATTGTTTTTATATCAGTATTTGGCATTAATACAAAATATCTACTTGGCAAATTAATATGTGTTGAAACTTTTGCTCCTTTCATATTTGTTGCATCTCTTTTTACTTGTATTAATATCTTATCTCCTACTTTTACAAGTTTTTTAATGTTTTTTTCTTGGTTTAAATTATTTTCATTTTTTATTATATCTACTTTTGGTAATATATCTTTTAGATGTATAAATGTATTTCTTGTTTCTCCTATATCAATAAAAGCTGCCTGCATTCCTTGAAGTACATTTTGCACTTTACCTAAATATATTTTTCCCTCTAACCTTTTAGATTTTTCATTTTCTTCATATTTTTCTAAGATATTTCCATTATCTGTTACGACTATTCTCTTTGTATTATCTTTGCTGCTTATAAATATTTCCTTCATTTTTATTTCCCTTCAATCTAATTAAATTTATTCATAGCAATATCAATTCCATTTTCTAGAATTTCCTCTATTGCCTTTGCTGCATTTATTATTGCCTCATCTAAAACGCTTCTTGACTCAGCATCTATTTTTTCTAAAACATAATCTTTTAGATCTATCTCATCATCTGGACTTCCAGTACCAATTCTGATTCTAGGAAATTCTGTGCTATTTAATTCATGAACAACAGATTTCATTCCATTATGAGTTCCAGGTCCACCAATTTTTCTTAATTTTATTTTTCCCTCTTCTATATCTATATCATCGTGAACTATAATTATCTTGTCTAGATCTATTTTATAAAAATCTTTAAAATTTCTTACAGCTATGCCACTTAAATTCATATATGTTTGAGGTTTTAAAATAATTACCTTCTCATTATTTATTATTCCTTGTCCATATAGGCTATTAAATTTATTTCTATTTATTTCTATTTCATGTCTTTTTGCAAGTTCATTTACTGTATCAAAACCTACATTATGCCTAGTGTTTGCATATTCTTTTTCTGGATTTCCCAGTCCTACGATTAAATACATTTAGTTTTCCTCCTTTTGCACCTTTATTTTACACTTTTTTTGTTTGTTTTACAAGTATTATTTAATAATTCCCTACATACCTTTCACACAAGTTGAATTTTTTATTAATATATGCTATAATTACATCACAAATAACTCGCTGGTAGCGAGGTTTTGGAGGTATTACAGCATGCTTACTGCAAAAGAAGCCTTAGACAAAACCTATCATCCTGTCATAGAGTTTGTCAGTGATGAACAGAAAATTGTTGAAAAGGAAATTCTTGCTCATATTGACGTGGGAATGACTGGTTATTTTTTTGATGGTATTTTGTCTAAGAGGACACGTCAATGGTTAAATGACCTTGGATATGTGGTAAAACTACATTACAAGGAAAAAAAGACATTTATCAGTTGGCTAGTTTCTTCGTAATACTCAAATAGCACCTTCTCAATTGAGAAAGTGCTATTTTTTATTATCATTAGTATATTAATTTATCATTGGTTTACTAAAACTATATCGTTTCCTTGTAAACTCTTTTGTACATCTATTACTCTTTGGTTTGATGAGCCCCTCCATTTTAATGTAGGGTTCCTTAGAGCATCTACATATTGTCCATCTACTAGTACATCTATATATTTTAAAGCTTCTTTGTCTTGTTCATTATTTCTTAGGTCTTGGTCAAACTTAAAACCTGACCATACCCATACGTTTTTATCTGGGAACTTTTCTTTAAAAGTTTTTGCAAGTTTTGCTGTTCCTTCAACATTCTTTGGATGCATGGGCTCTCCACCTAAAATTGATAGACCTTTTACATTTTCATTATCACATAATTTTAATACTTCATTAATTGTATCCTCATTAAATTCCTTTCCCCCATTAAAATCATGTGTCTCTGGATTAAAGCATTCTTTACAATTAAATGCACATCCTTGCATAAATATTGATACTCTTACTCCTGGACCATTTGAAATATCCATTTTTCTGATTTTATTATAATTCATTATAGCTTCACCTCTTATGCATCTTTATTGTCTATATGTAATACTCTCTCTTTTATTTCTTGTGTTCTTCCTTTGTTCCAGAAATTACTTCCAATATATCCGCAAGTTCTTCTTGCTACATTTAAAGTATCGTGGTTTCTATTTCCACAGTTTGGACAATACCATTCTAGATTATCGTCTATTAATATTTCTCCATCAAATCCACATTCTTGGCAATAATCAGACTTTGTATTTAATTCTGCATACATTATATTGTCATATATGAATTTGATTACTTGAATAACTGCATCAAGGTTATTTTGCAAATTTGGAGTTTCTACATAAGATATTGCTCCACCTGGACTTAATCTTTGGAATTCACTTTCTAATGATAATTTAGAAAATGCATCTATTTCTTCAAATACAGGTACATGATATGAGTTAGTTATATAATCTCTATCTGTAATTCCTTTTATTACTCCAAATCTTTCTTTTAAACATTTTGCAAATTTATATGTTGTACTTTCGATTGGCGTTCCATAAACACTGTAATCTATATCTTCCGCTGCTTTCCATTCTTTACATTTATCATTTAGTTTTTGCATAACTTCTATTGCGAAATCTTTACCTTCACCATTGTCAGTATGGCTTTTTCCTGTCATATATTTTACACATTCATAAAGTCCTGCATATCCAAGTGATATTGTTGAATATCCACCATGTAATAAATGATGTATACTTGCTCCTTTTGGTAATCTTGCAAGTGCTCCATATTGCCAAAGTATAGGTGCAACATCACTTGTTGCTTTACTTAATCTTTCGTGTCTAATTTGTAAAGCTTTATGGCAAAGCTCTAATCTCTTTTCAAATATATCCCAGAAATTATCCATATCTTTTCCAGAAGATAAGGCTACGTCTACTAAGTTGATAGTTACAACACCTTGATTAAATCTTCCATAATATTTAGGTTTGTTTGTTTCTGGATCAACGTATGGTGTTAGGAAAGAACGACATCCCATACAAGGATAGCAATTTCCATTACCATTTTTGTCTTTTTTAAGTTCTAACATTTTCTTTTCTGATATGTAATCTGGTACCATTCTCTTTGCTGTGCATTGAGCAGCAAGTTTTGTTAAATACCAGTATTTGCTATTTTCGTGAATGTTATCTTCTTCAAGTACATATAGAAG
>CANRFH010000046.1 GCA_947629835.1 uncultured Clostridia bacterium
TTAAAAGAAAAAGTTGTAGCCATTAGCAGAGTTGCAAAAGTTGTTAAAGGTGGTAGAACTTTTAGATTTAGTGCAGTTGTTGTTGTAGGAGACGAAAATGGACATATCGGTGTAGGTAATGGAAAAGCAGCAGAAGTTCCTGATAGCATTAAGAAAGCTATACAAGATGCTAAGAAAAACCTAGTAGAAGTTCCAGTAGTAGGAACAACAATACCACATGAATATGTTGGAAGATTTGGAAGTGCTAAGGTTATGTTAAAACCAGCTACAAAAGGTACAGGAGTTATTGCTGGTGGAAGCGTAAGACCAGTACTTGAACTTGCAGGATATAAAGATATTAGAACAAAAGTTATAGGAACAAACAATCCTAGAAACGTTGTTTATGCAACAATTCATGCATTAACAAGCATGATGACAGCAGAAAAAGCTGCTAAAAAAAGAGGTAAAAAAGTAGAAGAAATATTATAGAAAGGAGTGAATATAAAGATGAAACTAGGAGAATTAAAACCAGCAACAGAAAAAAAGACTAGAACAAGAGTTGGACGTGGTGTTGGTTCAGGACTTGGTAAAACTTCTGGAAGAGGACATAAAGGTCAAAAAGCAAGATCAGGTGGAGGAGTAAGACGTGGTTTTGAAGGTGGTCAAACTCCATTATATAGAAGATTACCAAAAAGAGGATTTACAAATATTCACGCAAAAAATTATATAGAAGTAACTTTGACAATGCTAAATAAATCAAAATCAGAAAAAGTAACTGCAGAAAGCTTAATGAAAGACGGAATAATTAATAAGATAAATGATGGAATAGTAATATTAGGAACAGGTAGCTTAGATAAAAAATTAGAAGTATCAGCAAAAAGATTTACGAAAACAGCAAAAGAAAAAATCGAAGCTGCCGGAGGAAAGATTGAGGTGATTTAGTTGTTTCAAACAATAAAAAACGCAATAAAAACTCCAGATGTAAGAAAAAGACTATTATATACATTATTATTAATAGTAATATTTAGATTAGGATGTTATATAACTGTACCAGGAGTAAACAGTGTAGCATTAGCCGAAGCTCTTGGTGCTTCAAATGGATTAACAGGATTAATAGATTTAATATCAGGTGGAGCTTTTTCAAGATTTACAATATTTGCAATGAGCATAAGCCCATATATCACAGCTTCAATTGTTATACAATTATTAGCTATGGTAATACCTGCACTTGAAAGACTTTCAAAAGAAGAGGGAGAGGCAGGAAGAGAAAAGTTAAATAAATATACAAAAATGTTAACAATAGTACTTGCTTTAATAGAATCTCTAGGAATATACTTTTCATATAGAAATGCAGGAATATTCGTTGATCAAGGATTTTTAACAGGAGCATTAGTTGTACTATCATTAATCGCAGGAACTTCACTTCTTATGTGGTTAGGTGATCAAATTACAAATAAAGGTATAGGAAACGGAATATCAGTAATTATCTTCGTAGGTATCCTTTCAGGATTACCAGCAGGGGTAAGAACAGTATGGAATTTAGTATTTACAGCAGCAGGTTTCTCAACAACAGGATTAATAACAGCACTTGGAATAATAATTGGTGCAATAATCTTAGTTGCAGCTGTTGTATTCGTACAAGAAGCTGAAAGAAGAGTACCTGTACAATATGCTAAAAAAGTAGTAGGAAGAAAAATGTATGGAGGACAAAACACTCATATACCATTGAAACTTGCAATGGCAGGAGTTTTACCAATAATCTTCGCATCATCATTCCTAACATTCCCAGCAATGATAATATCAATGTTTAATACAAACATTGCTGCTGAAACAGGATTCTGGGCAACAATATATAAATTTTCAATTGCAACATCTTCATCAGCTGTTCCAATTGGATACACTATATTAAATGCAATTATCTATTTATTATTAATAGTTGCATTCACATTCTTCTATACTTTTGCTACATTTAATCCAGCAGAAGTATCAAACAATATCAAGAAGAATGGTGGTTTCATTCCTGGTATAAGAGCAGGAAAACCAACAACAGACTATTTATCTTCAATATTATCAAAGATAACATGGTTTGGAGGAGTTTATTTAGCAATTATAGCTATTATCCCAATGTTATTAAGATTTACAAGCATAAATATAGCATTTGGTGGTACATCAATATTAATCGTAGTTGGTGTTGCACTAGAAATGGTTGATCAATTAGAGTCACAACTTGTTATGCGTCATTATAAAGGCTTCCTTGAATAGTCGTTGAACAATAATTGCCATTTGGCGTTGTTGTTCTGCGAAAGAAAATCCTCGATGTACACAAGTACACCTCCGGTATTTCTTTCTTGAACGCCTAGCCAAATAACAATTCTTGCCCAACTAAAAATTAACTAAAATTAGATGAAGGAGAATTTAATATGATAATAATAATGCTTGGAGCACCTGGTACTGGAAAGGGAACAGCTGCAAAAGTTTTAACAAAAGGATTAAATATACCTGCAGTATCAAGTGGAGATATATTTAGAAAAGCGATAGCAGATGGAACAGAACTTGGAAAAGAAGTAGAAGGATATATTTCAAATGGAAAATTAGTTCCAGACGAATTAACAATAAAAGTAATAGAAGCAAGATTAAAAGAGCCAGATTTGGCAAATGGAGTAATCTTAGATGGATTCCCAAGAACAACTGAACAAGCTGAAAGATTAGATAAATTTTTAAGCCAAGAAGGCAAAAAAATAGATCTAGTAGTAAATTTAGAGACTCCAGTAGAGGAATTAATCGAAAGAGTTGTAAATAGAAGAAAATGCCCTAACTGTAAGGCTGATTTCAACATGAAATTAAATCCACCAAAAACAGGTGAAATTTGCGATTTCTGTGGAACACCATTAGAGCGTAGAGCTGATGATAATGAAGAAACTATGCGTGCAAGATTAGACACTTATGAGAAACAAACAGCACCAATAGTAGATTTTTATCAAAAGCAAGGAAATTTACTAACAGCAGAAGTAAGCAAACGTTGTGGCAGAATGGCTCCAGAACTTGCAGAAAGCATAATTGAAGATTTTAGAAAAAAAGGACTAGTTTAGAATTTAAGGAAATAAATATGATAGAAATTAAATCTAAAAGAGAGATAGAATTAATTAAAGAGGCTTGTAAGATAGTTGCTATTGTATATGAAGAAATAGAAAAAGCAATAAAGCCAGGAGTCACAACGGGCGAACTAGATAGACTAGCAGAAAAAATAATTAGAGAACATGGAGGAATTCCCGCACAAAAAGGATATCCAAGCTATCAAAAGGGAGTTCCAGATTTTCCAAGCACAATTTGTGCATCACTAAATGATGAAGTAATACATGGAATTCCTTCTGATAGGGTGCATTTAAAAGATGGAGATGTTTTAAGTATAGATATGGTAGCTTTGAAAGATGGATATAATGGTGACGCAGCAAGAACATTTATAGTAGGACATGGAAGTAAAGAAGCGGAAAAATTAGTAGAAGTAACCAAAAAGGCATTTTTCGAAGGTATAAAGTATGCAAAACCAGGTTTTAGAATAGGTGATATTTCAAATGCAATAGGTGAATTTGTTACAAAAAACGGATTCAGCGTTTTAAAAGAATTTCAAGGACACGGTATCGGCAAAGAAATGCACGAAGATCCAGGAATACCAAATTATGGAAAACCAGGACGTGGACCAAGAATAGAAAAAGGAATGACACTTGCAATAGAGCCTATGGTAATAGCAGGAAAGCCTGATATATGCGAACTTGATGACGGATGGACTATTGTAACAGAAGATCGGAAGCTTGTCAGCACATTATGAAAATACAATTTTAGTTACAGAAAATGAACCAAAAGTATTGACATTACTATAAAAATGGTATATAATACATTAGTTAATTATAGGATAAAACAATTAATAATAAATTATTCTTAAAAAATAGGAGGGAATGTAGATTGGCAAAGGAAGATGTTATAGAAGTAGAAGGAACTGTTGTTGAAACATTACCTAATACAACATTTAAAGTTGAACTAGAAAATGGACATCAAGTACTCGCTCACATTTCAGGAAAATTGAGAATGAATTATATCAAAATATTACCAGGTGATAAAGTTAAACTTGAACTTTCACCTTATGACTTAAACAGAGGAAGAATCACTTGGAGAGCTAAATAAGTTTAAAAAAACTTATTAACCTTATAGAAAGGAATGAAAGAAAATGAAAGTAAGACCATCAGTTAAGAAAATGTGCGAAAAGTGCAAAATCATTAAAAGAAAAGGTGTTATAAGAGTAATTTGTGAAAATCCAAAACACAAACAAAGACAAGGATAGAAAAACAAATAATTTTGATATTAACACAAATTTAGGTGCGGCTGATTTTTTCTAAGTTTGTGTTTATATATATTTACCAATAAAATAAAAATGGAGGTGCTTAAAGATATGGCTCGTATAGCTGGAGTTGATTTACCTAGGGAGAAAAGAGTAGAAATAGGACTAACATACATTTATGGAATAGGTGTAGCAAGTTCTAACAAAATACTTAAAGAAGCTGGAGTAAATCCAGATACTAGAGTAAAGGATTTGACAGACGAAGAAGTAAATAGTATTAGAAAAATAATCGATGGAAGTTATAAAGTTGAAGGTGATTTAAGAAGAGAAGTAGCTCTTAACATCAAAAGACTTACAGAAATCGGTTGTTATAGAGGAATAAGACATAGAAGAGGCTTACCAGTTAGAGGACAAAGAACAAAAACTAATGCTCGTACAAGAAAAGGTCCTAGAAAATTAGTAAGTAAAAGTAAGAAAAGTTAAGGGAGGTTAATACCAAATGGCTAATAAAAATGTAACAAGAAAAACGCCAAGAAGAAATAGAAAGAACATTGATAAAGGTTCTGCACATATTCATTCTAGCTTTAATAATACAATAGTTACAATTACAGATACTCAGGGAAATGCTGTTTCTTGGGCAAGCGCAGGAGAACTTGGATTTAAAGGTTCAAGAAAAAGTACTCCATTTGCTGCAGGCCAAGCTGCTGAGACAGCTGCAAATGCTGCAATGGAACATGGATTAAAAACTGTAGAAGTATTTGTAAAAGGACCAGGTTCTGGTCGTGAAGCTGCAATTAGAGCTCTTCAAACAGCAGGT
>CANRFH010000047.1 GCA_947629835.1 uncultured Clostridia bacterium
AATTTAGACAAGATGTATATGGACAAATTAAAAGGTGTTCTTTTAGAAGAAGACTATATAAGATATTCACAAAAATTCATTTTTGAAAGAACAAATTTAATTAAACAAAAGGAAGAACTAGAACAAAAATTATCTCAAACAGAAGAAAAAATAAGTTACAAAAATAAAACAAAAGAAGAAAAAGAATTAGATGAATTAGTAGAAAATTTTTTGAAATTAGAGCAAATTGATAAAATATATTTATATCGTCTAATCAATAAAATAGAGATTGATAAAGACAAAAATGTATACATATATTTTAACTTTTCAAGATTAAATTCTATTAATGAAAACTTAGATGAATTTATCAAAATTGAAGAAATAATAAATGAAAACAATCAAAAACGCAAAGTCGTGTAATTAAAAAGTTACAAGACTTTGCATACTGGTTGGTATATTTTTAAATCCACACCCTCAATATTTGCTTTCCAACCAGAAGGAAAAGGAATATCTGGGTAATTCTCAGCAATATTTTGAGCTTGTTTGTAGGCAGTTGAATCGTCAGAAATTGCATTAGTTACTAAATCAACCCCATCAGGATTGCACATCGGTACAACATAAATAGAAGTAGTATTTAGAATATTCCTTGCATTATATCCATAAATATAACTGTCATTTATGTATGCCTTTGCTAAATTTTCAACAAATTTCATAAGTACAGGACTAGTTATCCATTCATTAGCGTGAATTGCTGCACTGTAAAAGACCTCTTTTTCGCCAGTACCGATTCTAAGATACGGAATATTCTTTCCTAAAACAGACTTACCAATAGAACCAATCTCTATAAAAGGAAAAACCGTAGAAAAAGAAGAAATATTCATTTGCATAATATCATAAGTATAGCTTAAATCAGTTGGAACAATATATGAAAAAGGAACAATAATATTAGAGCCAACGGTTAAATTATTAGGATTAATATCTATGTTAGCAGCTAAAATTCTATTAACATTTGTGGAGAAACGGGAAGCAATACTATATAAAGAATCTCCATTTTTTATAACATAGTTAGTATATCCATAAATATAAGGGAATAAAGCATTCCAAGTGCTTGAACCCACAATACCATCTTGAATTAAACCAAAGTTTTTTTGAAAAGTAATAACAGAATTATATGTTAAATTTCCAAAAATACCATCAATACTGTAAGGATAAAGACCAATTTTTTTCAAAGTGCTTTGTAAAAGCTCTACCATAGGTCCGAATAGAACCGAGTTTTAAAGTTTCCATATAACCTCCAAAAAAAGAAAAATTTCTAAAATAATATATTCAAAAAAATTTTTAAAAGTGTATAATAAAAAATCAATATTAAAAAAATTGATTAACATATTGTAAATAAATATAATTTGTGTTATATTTGTTATGGAAAATGACACAAATGGAGGAAACATATTGGAGAAAATAGTAGTAGAAGGAAAAACTAAATTAAAAGGCGAAGTCACAATAAGTGGCGCAAAAAATGCAGCAGTTGCCATACTTCCTGCAACAATATTAGTAAATGGAATATGTATCATAGAAAATGTACCAGAAATAAGTGATATAAAGGCATACTGCAAAATTTTGGAAAGCATTGGAGTAAAAATAAGAAAAATAGCTAAAAACACACTAGAAATAGACTCGAGAAATATAAATAATATAGAAGCATCTATAGATTTGACAAGTAAATTTAGAGCATCATATTATTTAGCAGGAGCATTACTTGGTAGATGTGGACATGCTATAATTGGAATGCCTGGGGGATGTAAATTAGGTGCAAGACCAATGGATCAACATATAAAGGCATTTGAGCTATTAGGAGCAACAGTTGAAACAGAGCAGGGGAAAATAGAAGTAAAAGCAGATAAATTACAAGGGAATTCTATATATCTAGACATAGTTTCAGTAGGAGCAACAATAAATACAATGCTTGCAGCAGTTTTAGCAGATGGAGTAACAACAATAGAAAATGCAGCAAAAGAACCACACATAGTAGATTTAGCAAATTTCTTAAATAAAATGGGTGCAAACATTATGGGTGCAGGAACAGATAGAATAAGAATACAAGGAGTACCAGAATTAAAGAAAAATGACACTTATTCAGTAGTACCAGACCAAATAGAAGCAGGAACATTTATGCTTGCAGCAGTTGCAACAAGAGGAGATGTAATAATAAGAAATTGTATTACAAAGCATCTAGAACCAATAACAGCAAAAATAGTAGAAATGGGAGCAGAAGTAGAAGATTTAGGAGGAGATGCAATAAGAGTAAAATGCACCAATAGACCAAATAAAATAAATATAAAAACTTTACCATACCCAGGATTTCCAACAGACCTTCAACCACCAATGGGTGTAGCTATGTCAATAGCAGATGGTACAAGTGTTATAAATGAAAGTATATGGGATTCAAGATTTCAATATACTGAAGAATTAAATAGAATGGGTGCCAAAATTACAGCACAAGGGAAAGTTGCATTTTTCGAAGGAGTAGATAACTTAATCGGAGCGCCAGTTTATGCATCAGATTTAAGAGCAGGTGCAGCTTTAATAATTGCAGGAATACTTGCAGAAGGAACAACACAAATTTATAATGTAGAATATATAGATAGAGGATATGAAAATATCGAAGAGAAATTTAGAAACCTAGGAGCAAAAATCGAAAGAGTAGAAGAAAAGGAAGAAGGATAAAATTGAAATTTTGCAGTTTATACAGTGGAAGTAGTGGAAATAGTTTATTTGTAGGAACGAATGATATAAGAATTTTAGTAGATTCAGGAGTAAGCGCAAAAAAAATAACAGAAGCACTTACTTCTATTGACGTAGACATAAAAACTATAAATGCAATAATTGTAACACATGAACATATTGATCATATAAAAAGCCTAGGAACACTTGCAAAAAAATACAATATACCAGTATATGCAAATTTAGGTACTTGGAATGGAATAGATAATGAACCATCAGTTATAAAAATAGAAAACAAAAATTATTTCAAAATAGGAGAAGAATTTGAAATAGGGGATTTAAAAATTAATTCATTCTCAACTTCACATGATGCAATGGATTCTTGCGGATTTACCATAGAAAATTCAGGTAAAAAAATAGGAATAGCAACAGACCTTGGAGAAATGACAAAAGAAGTATTAGACAATATAAAAAATAGTAAGTTTTTACTATTAGAATCAAATTATGATCCAGAAGTTTTAAAATTTTGCTCATATCCATATGAATTAAAATCAAGAATAGCAGGAAAAAGGGGACATCTTTCAAATAATGAAGCAGGACAAACCATATCAAAACTTTTAGAATATGGGCTAGAAAAAGTAACACTTGGACATTTAAGTAAAGAAAGTAATTTCCCAGAACTTGCATATAAAAGTGTAGTAAATGAACTTTCGTCAAAAGGAATAAATGAAAAAGAAATAGAAATTAATGTAGCAAGTAGAATAGAACCTGGAAAAGTAATTAATATTTAATTTTAATAATACATTTTTATCAACTAAAAACTTTACAATAAAAATTTTATGTAATCAATTAACAAACAAAAATCATATCAAAAACTAATTTATATCATAATTAATTATTTTTTAATTTTAAATCTAAAAAATCTTAAAAAATATCCAAAATTAAAATCAAAATTTAAAGAAAGGAGAGTATGGTTAAATATACCATACAAGATAGAACACGCTTAAAAAAATATTTAGAATATTAATAATAAATTTAACAATATTTACAGCACTACTACTTATTATAATAGTTGGGAATGGGATAATTGATAAGTATATTAATAAAAAATCGATAGCTGATACATACCAAACATTTTCAGAAATAGAAGAGGAAAAGATGCAAGAAAATGAAAAAGAAAATGTATTAGCAAGTATAGAAAGTAATGAAAATGACATTTTAGGAATTATAAAAATAGAAGACATTGACTTTGAAGGAATAATATATGAAGGAACAACACAAGATATATTAAAGATAGGAGTAGGTCATTTTGAAGATACGCCAAACTTTGATGGAAATGTTTGCCTTGCAGCACATAATACAAGTAAATATTGGGCGAAACTTAAAAATTTAAAAAATGGAAGCAAAATTGTATATACAAGTTATTTAGGGAAAAGAGAATATGAAGTATTTTCAAGTAAACAAATAGAAGAAACAGATCTTACTTCATTAGAAAATACAGAAGAAAATGTTATAACACTTATAACTTGCATAAAAGGACAAAAAGAAAAAAGACTTTGTGTACAAGCTAAAGAAATTTGAAAAAATATAGTATTTATGATAATATGCAAAAGGTGATAATTTATGTTGTATTATACAGAATATAATTCCCAAATCGGTAAATTAATTATTGAAAGTGATGGAGAAAATATAGTAGGTTTATACAAAGAAGGACAAAAATATTTTGTAAAAGAAATTGATCAAATGAAAAAAGCAGATAATTTAGAAATATTAGTTAAAACTAAAAAATGGTTAGATAGATATTTTAAAGGAGAAAAACCATTCTTTACAGAGCTAAGCCTAAAACCAATGGGGCGGAGAATTTAGGCAAATAGTATGGAAATTACTTTTGGAAATACCTTATGGGAAAGTTACAACTTATGGCACCATTGCAAAAAAAGTTGCGAAGATAATGAAAAAAGAAAAAATGTCAGCACAAGCTATAGGAGGAGCAGTAGGACACAATCCTATATCAATAATAATACCCTGCCATAGAGTAATAGGTGAAAATGGAAATCTAACAGGATATGCAGGAGGGATTGAAACAAAGAAAAAACTTTTAGAATTAGAAAATGCTGATATGAATAATATTATATATTGATAAATTGCAAAAATAAAAGCTCTCAAATATATTTGAGAACTGTGGTGCACCCAGAGATGGATATAATTATTTTAAGAAAAAGAAATCAATTAAAAAATGGTTTCTTTTAAAAATTAAAATTATAAAAACAATCTATTTACAATTGTACTTAAATATGATATAATATAAGTACAATTGTAAAGGAGTAATATCATGGAAGAAAAAATCAAAAAACTTCTAAAACAAAATAATGGAATAATTACAACAAAGCAAATTGAAGAAATT
>CANRFH010000048.1 GCA_947629835.1 uncultured Clostridia bacterium
GGAACAGAAAACAAAATCAGCTTTAAGAAAGGATAAAATATGAAAAATATATGTATAATAGGAAGTGGAAGTTGGGGAACAGCACTTGGAATAAACTTAGCTAGAAGAGGTCACAATATAAAAATATGGTCATTTGCAGAAGACGAAAGAGACTTAATAAATAACGAAAAAAAATGTAAATTTTTACCACAAGCAGAAATCCCTGAACACGTATATTGCACAACTTCTTTTGAAGAAGCAATAAAAGATACTGATATAATACTTCACGTTACGCCATCTAAATTTACAAGAGATACAGTAAAAAAGTATAAACAATATGTTACAAATCAACCAGTAATTATATGTTCAAAAGGTTTTGAAAAAGAAACTTTAAAAACACTTGATGATGTCTTAAAAGAAGAACTACCAAATTCAAAAATAGCTGTGCTTTCAGGACCATCACACGCAGAGGAAGTATCTTTAAATATACCAACAGCATTAGTTGTTGCATCAGATTATGACGATGTAAATAAAATGGTACAAGAAGAATTTATGAGTGAGTCTTTGAGAATATATACATTAAAAGATGTAAAAGGTGTAGAACTTGGTGGAGCTCTAAAAAACATAATAGCATTTTGTGCAGGTATTGCAGCTGGAATTAATTTAGGAGATAATAGTTTTGCAGCATTGATAACAAGAGGACTAAAAGAAATATCTGAACTCGGAGTAGCACTTGGTGGAGATAAAGAGACATTCTATGGTCTTACTGGACTTGGTGACCTTATAGTAACTTGTCTAAGTGATCATAGCAGAAATAGAAGAGCAGGAATGCTTATAGGACAAGGAAAAACAGTAGAAGAAACGAGAAAAGAAGTAGGAATGGTAATAGAAAGTATAGACAATATAGAAGTTGCATATCAACTTGGAAAAAATTTACAAATTGAAATGCCAATCCTAAATACGGTTTATGATATATTGTATAATGGACTTGACCCAAAAGAAGCTGTTATACATCTTATGCTTAGAGATAAAAAATCTGAATTTTAAGTATAATTTTAAGAGCTTTTGAAAAAATATTATTATGAAAGGAATGATTTTAAATGGAAATATTTGAAAAAATTGGAGATGCTGCAAGTAAAACATATAAATTTACAGCAGAGAAAACTAGCAAGATTGCAAAAGAAACAAAAAAGAGAATGGAAATTAGTGATTATAAAAAAGAAATAAAAGATATTTACGTTGAAATAGGAGAAACAGTATATGAAAAATATGTCACAGATCAAGAATTGAATTTAGAAGAATTACAAGAAAAATGTGAAAGAATACAAGAATTAAGCGACAAAATAGTCGTATGTAAAGACGAGATATTGACACTTAAAGAAAGAAAACAATGCAAAAATTGTTATGAAGAAATAGAACTAAGTGCAAATTATTGCCCAAACTGTGGATGTGAACAAGAAAGAATAAGTGAAGAACCATCTGAAAGCTCAGAAGAAAAAGAAAACACCAAAGAAGATGAAAATTTAGAAAAAGAAGAAAAGCTAGAAGAAAAAACAGATAATAATGAAGAAGAATAATAAT
The DNA here is from genome assembly GCA_947629835.1 of uncultured Clostridia bacterium. Classification (GTDB taxonomy): domain Bacteria; phylum Bacillota; class Clostridia; order TANB77; family CAG-508; genus JAAWPK01. The sequence goes on from CANRFH010000048.1 coordinate 1,561, forward strand.
TAATAAGGGTATCTTTCATAAAGATACCTTATTAAATTGTCTACATTATTCTCTGTCACATTAATAAACGCATCTTCATCTAAGCTAATCCACATATTTATTCTATATAAATCTTTATTATCTATAAACGTTCCCATAATATCAGCCATTTCTATGGGATTTTCAAAATCTTTTTCCCATTTTAAATCATTTAAAAGTGACACATTATGCTTATAAAAATTTGTTAAAAATCTTGATATTTCACCTTTTTTATCACTATATAGATTCACAATCGTTTTCATATAAATATCCTTTCAAAGTTTAGTTTGTTCATAAAACAAAAAAACATACAGAGAATAAAAGAAATAGTTTTTGAAATACTATATAGAAAGATATATTTGTAAGAAAAATCTAAAAAATCCTTAAAACCAAGATAGGAGAAAAGACAAATGAATAATAAATTTATGAATACGATTATGAAAATAATAGTTGTAATTAGTATGATCATAGGTGCAATATTTATAGCTTTAATATTTGCAAAGCCATCACAAGCAACAGATCAAAAAGAAAAAATAGATAAAGAAATAATTTATTTAGATACAAAAATACTTATGCTAATAAATAGCTTAAATAATATAAATTTACAAAATTATCAAGTATCAATGTCTAAGATAGAAGAAAAAAATAGCTCTAATGAAGAACAAAGTGGAAGCTCATCAGGTAATAAAGAAAGTATGGGTGGGATGGAAGAAGAAGCAAGTAATGAAAGCTCTAAAACAACCGGAACTGAAAAATCTAATAATGAAGAAAAAATCACAGTAACGAAGATGGAACTTGAAGGTGGAAATTCAGGAAACAGTGAGCCAAATTGGAAAAATATGCAGTCTGAAGCAGAAATGCTATTACAAGCTTGGTCAACTATTATATTAGATTTATATAAAACAGATGTTAATAAAGATGAAATACTAAATTTTAGCACTACATTAGATGATGTAATAGTAAATTTAAATAAAAAAGATAAAACAATGTCAGCAATGTATATGGCAAAATTGTATAGCTATTTACCTAAATTCCTTGGAGAGAAACCTAATGATAAAGTGCTAAAAACAGTAATAGAAACTAAAAGCCATATTATAAATGCTTATGCATATATTGAAACAGATAATTGGGACAAAATAGGAGAAGAAACAAATTCTGCATCAGGTGTATATGCAGAGCTCATGAATGATGTAGACTTAGCAAAAGACCAAAGAAAATATGGCATAAATAAGTCATATGTATTATTAGAAGAATTTAAAAATTCATTAGGAACAAAAAATAAAGATGTATTTTATATGAAATACAAAAATCTAATAGAGGGGTTAGATTGGATTGAGTAACTTTGTGTTACAAAAGCATTAAGAATATATTACAAATTGATAATTTCAGTTGACTAAACTAAAAATATGATGTAAAATAAACTTAACTTTCAAGTTAAACGAAAGAAAAAAGACGGAGGAAAGCAAATGATAAGAAACGCTGTAACCCTAGAAGCTCTACACACACACACACACACACACACACAGATAGTATATTAGAAGAAAGATATAATATAAGTACAACACACAGGACTTATACTTTTTAAAGTATAAGTTTTGTGTGTTTTTTGTTATATAAAAAAATAAAGAAAGGAGAAGAAGATTTATGAAAAAAAACGAAGGTATTACATTAATAGCACTCATAATAACAATAATCATCTTAGTTATCTTAGCAGCAGTTTCAATTACAGCTGTAACACAAGGTAATATAATTGGGTGGTCAAGTGATGCAGCTGCAAAGTACATTGATCAATCAAACTTAGAGAATACTACATTAAGCGAATTTGAAAGCAGATGGTTATCAGTAGATTCTGTTCTAAGTTCAAAATTAGGAAATGGACGGAGAAACAGGAGATGGACGGAGAAAAATTATCGGACTTAGTGACATCAGAAAACTATGAAGATTATGTAGATTATCCAGTAGATTTAGGAATAGGAGCAGATGGAACCCAAGATGACTGGAAAATCTTCTATGACAATGGAACAAATATATTTATCATAGCAGCAGATTATGTACCAAACGACAAAATATCAACAGCAGCCGGTAGAGCTGGAATGACACAAAGTGGCACATATAATAATTATTGGAGTTCAAGTTCAGCTCCATCGGAGATAGATAAAAATTACAAGCCAGATATACTAGAACTATTTTCAATAGAAAATAAATATGCTTTAACGAGTTATACGAACTCATATTGTGTATCAAAATTATTAAGTACAACTTATTGGGATGACTTTAAAAATACAACATATGCAGACTATGCGGTAGGAGGAGCAACATTAGAGATGTGGTGTGCAAGTTGGAATGCATACTTAACAGCTAAGCCAAATAGTGATTTTAAAGAAATGACAGCTGGTAGTACGAATAACTATGGATACTATGTATCGTCAGGTTCGATGGCAGACAAATATTCTTTGTATATGACTGGTACGCAGAGTTCATTAAATAGCACACAACTATCAACATTAGCAAGCAACTACTCATTATACTTCCCTCATACATCTGGTGTAAGCAGTTGCTATGGATACTGGTTGGCGTCTCCGGCGGTTAGCAACTACGACGCCTTGATGAGCGTGTATTTCAGCGGCAGCGTGAACCGCAGCAATTATTACGACAGCACCTTGGGGCTTCGTCCCGTAGTTTGTTTAAATTCTGAGGTCTCAGCAACCAAAGACGACGGGGTATGGCAGTTAAAATAAAAAGCTCTGATATCCGGACATAATTCTTAAAAAGTAGAAGAATAGCGGGTTTTAAAGTACAAAATCGCGTCCGAGAGGGACAAAAAATGGGTGAAATTTGAAAAAATTTCATCCATTTTTGCAAAAGGCCGAATTAAAGAAAACCAATGCATAACTGATATCCGGACACTTTTCTTAGAGGCTAGAAAAATAGCGGGTTTTAAAGCACAAAATCGCGTCCGAGAGGGACAAAAAATGGGTGAAATTTGAAAAAATTTCATCCATTTTTGAAAAAGGCCGAATTAAAGAAAACCAATGCATAAATTGGTAAAATATGGAAATCAAACATCGTACAGGACAAAGGAGAATTTCAAAACAAAATCCACAGAATTGTAGTAACACCTGTTAAAGATAGTAAGACCAAGATTGAAGAAGGAATAAAGTCTAGAGTGAG
>CANRFH010000049.1 GCA_947629835.1 uncultured Clostridia bacterium
TAGTACCGCAAATATTATAAATCTTCCTTTATTTCTTCTTATTGTTCCTTCTATTTTGTAGTTCATATTGTTTCACCTTCTCTTTGGTTATATAAATTATCTTTCTTCTTCTCTTTCATTGTATCTGCCAGCTACAGCTCTAATTGTTTGGTAGTCCCCTTCTTTTGCCTTTTCAAGATCTACAAATTTAATTGGTTGTTCATTTGTAAATTCCGTTTTTTCTCCATCTTTTCCAATTATTTTTTCTTGAGCTACACAGCTAATTTTTACTTTATTAATATTATCTGGTGATGCTTCTCCTATTTTTTCTTTTACTTCCTTTGCCATTTCTTTATCCTCCTAGCTTTCTCTTATTTCGAATGCGAAATAAGATTTATACGGTTTTAACTTACATTTTCCTTTAACTTCATTCGTTTTTTCATCAAAATATAGTATAGGTTTTACTTCTTCCGCTGTTTCCGGATCAATTATTGATATTGCTCTTTTTAGGTTTGGCGTGTATGTAAAATCCTTATACTCATTTTCTTCTTCTGAATATATTGTATTGAACTTAAAAGGTGTAGGTTTTTTACTTATTCTAACCTCGTCGCCTATTAGTAGTCCATTATTAATTACAACTTTCTCCTTTCCAAAAGAAAAAATCACAAGTTGATTTCCTTCTGGAATTGGTTCATCCACATAATATGTCTTTCTAGTTGAATCTCCTCTGATTTCTGATGTATAATCTAATCTTTCAAGTGTATATTTTGGATACTTGTCTAAATATTCTTTTTTTGTTTTATTTATTTGATATATTACTGTGTTTATTCCTTTTGGATCTGTTATGCTAAAATGTTTTCCTTCTACTATTTCCATTTTTGCACCTCTTTCCAATTATGCCTAGCTTGTCTTTGGTAAAATTTCACTAAACATAATTATACATTATTTTGGCTTTATTGTCAAGTTTATTTATAAATTTATTATGTTGACTTGTTGTTACTAATGGTTTATCTTTTACAATAAATATAAAACTTCGACGAGATTTGGCGAACTTCTTACTATAAGCTGTGAATTGTAACATTTATTTTAGCAATTTTAAATTATTTAATATCTACCTTGGGTTAAAGGTCGATACTTCTTTTAACTTTTCATATAATTTTTCTTCGTCTTGTGACAAATTCTTTGGCACTACAATTTTTACTTCTGCAACTAAGTCTCCTCTTCCTCCTTTTCCGGTCTTTATATCCTTTTTGTGAAATTCTTATTTTTTCTCCGCTTTGTACTCCTTTTTGTAAATATACGGTTTCTTGTCCATCTATTGTGTTTAATTCAACTCTTGAGCCAAGGGCTGCTTCCCAAGGCGCAACTTTCAAATCTGTATGAATATTACATCCTTGTAATTTAAAGTCCTTGCTATTTTGTATATTGATTTTGATTAGTAGGTCTCCATTTTTTGCTCCGTTTTCGCCTTTTTTGCCTTGACCTACTAACCTTATTTTCTCATTGTTCCTTATGCCTGCTGGTATCTTTACTGTAAATGTTTTCATTTTTCCGGTCTATTGCTCTTAGAGATATCTTTTTATTTATACCAAAAAATGCTTCTTCTAGACTTACATCTATTGCTGTTTCTATATTCTCTCCCTTTATTCTTACTTCATTATTCTTCGGTTTCTTTTCGCTCTTTTCCTTTTTTGCACCAAAGAACATATTTACTATTTCACCGAAAATACTATCACTTTGTTTCATATTATCTTTGTTTGCTTCTCTATTTTTCTTTCTTCCAACATTCGAATTCCATTGTCTATCGTATTTTCTTCTACTAGATGGGTTAGATAATATTCTATATGCCTCGTTTATATCTTTAAAGCGCTCTTCTGAATAATCCTTTCCATCATTTAAATCTGGGTGATATTTTTTTGCTTGTTCTCTATATTTTAATCTTATTTCGTCTATACTTACTCTATTTGTTTCAAATCCTAGTATTTTATAATAGTCCTTAAATATCATTTAACATCCTCTCCATCCATCCTATGGGTAGAATTTATTATATCACGTTTCTTTGGCTAATTCAATTAATTTATCTAATAATTTACTATAATTTATTCCATAATGTTCAAATAGTTTTGGATACATACTTATTTTAGTAAATCCTGGCATAGTATTTATTTCATTTAAGTATATTTTGTTTGTATCTTTTTCTACGAAGAAGTCTACCCTTGATAAGCCTTTACCATCTACTGCTTTAAATGCTTTTATTGCTTGTTTTCTTATTTCCTCTTGAATAGAATCTAAGATATCTGCTGGGATAAATGTTTTAGATTCCTGATTTTTATATTTTGCATCAAAGCTGTAAAATTCATCTGCTGCTTTTATCTCTCCAACAAATGATGCAACAACTTCTTCATTTCCTAAAACTGCACATTCTACTTCATGTCCTTTTATTTCTTCCTCAACTAATATTTTTTTATCAAATTTACTTGCATATTCTATTGCTTTTTTCATTTCTTCATAATTTTTGGCTTTGCTTATTCCAACGCTTGATCCAGAATTTGATGGCTTGATAAACATTGGATATTTAAGTTTAGTTTCTAAAATTTTACATGCCTCGTCTATATTACAAATTTTTTCATTAAAACTTTTATCTATATATATGTACTTATCTTTAAATCTTCTTATATATTCTGATTTTGCTTGGTTTATACCTGCTTTATCTAGAATAACTTTTGTGTACACTTTATCCATACAAACTGATGATGCAAGTACTTTGCAACCTACATAAGGTTTTTTTGCCATTTCAAATAATCCCTGTATTGTACCATCTTCTCCGTTTAGTCCATGTAATACTGGGAAAATTACATCTTGTTTTTTTAATAATTCCAATACATTATCTATTCTTTTTAGTTCTTTTATTTCTTCATCTATTTGCAAAGCGTCTATGTCTTCTATATCTTTTGTATATTCATACCAAATTCCATCTTTGTCAATATATATTGGTAAGATTTCATATTTGCTTTTGTCTAAGTTTTTAATAACTGATGTTCCAGATACAACTGATACATTGTGCTCAGTTGATGTTCCACCAAAAATTACTGCAAGTTTCATATATCACACCTCTAATTCTTTGACAATTGCATCAAAATTCATTCTGTTAGATGCCTTAACTAAGATATAATCATCTTTTTGGATGATATTTTTTAAAGTCTTTATTGCCTCTTCATTTGTATCATACGCAAATATTCTTGATTTTTCCATTCCTAGCTCCTGAGCTTTTTTTGCAATATTTTTTGAAGCATTTCCAACAACTATAAGTATATCAATTTTATTCTTGTATACTTCTTCTCCTACATCTTCATGTAGTTTTTCTTCAAATTCTCCAAGTTCTAGCATATCCCCTAATACTGCAATTTTTCTTCCACCTTTAATATCATTTAGATATTCTATTGCTGCTTTCATAGAATCATAACTCGCATTATAGCTATCATTAATTATTGTTGAAGAATTGATTCCTTTTTTTGTTTCCATCCTTCTTTTTGTAAGTTCAAATTCTTTTATTCCTTCGATTATTTTTTCCATTTCTATATTATTTTGTAGTCCTACACATATTGCACATAAGCTATTTGTTATAAAATGCTTTCCTCCTATGTTTATTTCTACATTGTATTTTTTGCCTTGTACATTAACAGTAAATTTGCTGCCATTAGCATCTGTATAAATGTCTTCTGCCATAATGTCACTTTTATTGTCTATTCCGTATGTTATTATATTTTTATGATCTTTATTTTTTAGATACCATTCATGTAGCATATCATTATCATTATTAATAATAATAGGTGAATCTTCTTCCATTCCTTCTAATATTTCTAATTTTGCTTTTAGTATATTTTCTCTTGATCCGAGTTCTCCAATGTGAGATGTTCCAATATTTGTTATAACTGACATAGTTGGTCTTGCAATTTTTGTAAGAACGCTTATTTCTCCTTTATGATTCATTCCCATTTCTATTACTGCTGCTGTTTCATCATTTAATGATAATATAGTTAATGGTACTCCTATATGGTTATTATAATTTCCTATTGTCTTTAATGTTTTATATTTTTTTGACATTACACTTGCAATTATATCTTTTGTACTTGTTTTTCCTACACTTCCTGTTACACCTATAACTGGTATATCATATAAACTTCTTTTGTATTTTGCTATTTCTTGCAGACATTTTATTGTATTCTTTACTTTGATTAATATTTTATTTTCATATTGTTTTATTACGCCTTTATCTATGTTTATATCTTGTACAATACATGCTTTTGCTCCATTTTCAAAAGCTACTTTATAAAAGTCACTTCCGATTAAAATTTTCTCCTTTTATTCCGATGTATGTATCTCCTTCTTTTATTTCTCTTGTATCTTTTTTAAAATTTTCTAGTATGTCATTTTTATCTCCACATAAAAGACTTCCACCACATATATTTATTATATCTTGTACTCTTATTTCTCTCATTATTTCCTCCATATTTAGATTATATGTTATATTTTATCATAATGTGTATCAAATTAAAAGAGCTTA
>CANRFH010000050.1 GCA_947629835.1 uncultured Clostridia bacterium
TCTGATTGTGGTTGAACTCCACCTTTAGCACAAAATACAGTAACTGAACCATCAAGTACTCTTAAAGATCTTTCTACCTCAACTGTAAAGTCAACGTGACCTGGAGTATCAATTATATTGATTCTATGGTTTAACCAGAAACAAGTAGTTGCAGCAGATGTTATTGTGATACCTCTTTCTTGCTCTTGAACCATCCAGTCCATAGTTGCTTCACCTTCATGAACTTCTCCTATTTTATGAGTTTTTCCTGTATAAAAAAGAATTCTTTCAGTAGTTGTAGTTTTTCCTGCATCAATATGTGCCATTATTCCTATATTTCTTGTTTTTTCTAATGAATATTTTCTCTCTGACACTTCTTTTTTCCTCCTTAACTTTATATTAGTGTACGTTTTTCCATTTGTTTATTACCACTTATAGTGTGCGAAAGCCTTATTAGCTTCTGCCATTCTATGTGTATCTTCTTTCTTCTTGAATGCTCCACCGTTTCCGTTAATAGCATCAATTATTTCACCAGCTAATTTTTCAGACATAGTTTTTTCATGTCTTTTTCTTGCATAAGTAACAAGCCATCTTAAACCTAATGTTTGTCTTCTTTCTGGTCTAATTTCTAGTGGTACTTGGTATGTTGCACCACCAACACGTCTAGCTTTTACCTCAAGGACTGGCATAATATTGTCTAATGCTGATTCAAAAACTTCTAGTGGATCTTTTTGCTCTTTTTCTTTTATGATATCAAATGCATCATAAACTATTTTTTGAGCTACAGATTTTTTACCATCAAGCATTATATTGTTAATTAATTTTGTAACAACTTTGCTATTATATATTGGATCTGGTAAAACATCTCTTTTTGCTATATATCCTTTTCTTGGCACTATTCTTCACTCCTTTTCTATATGTTAGAGAAATTTTCTCTAAGCAAATTTTCGCAGATATTTATATAAATATCTAAAGTTACTCGGAAAATTAAATTCCCCGTCAGTGCTATATAAATCTATCCTAAATTTAAGTACCTCTTAAATTGTAGTAAGTATTATTAGCACCTTTTAAAATTTTAGCTAATAAAAGTTTTAGCTTTAAAATCAAATCAAAAATTTGATTTATTACTTTTTAGGTTTCTTAGCTCCATATTTAGAACGACCTTGCATTCTGTCTTTTACACCAGCAGTGTCAAGTGTTCCTCTTATAATATGGTATCTAACACCTGGTAAGTCTTTTACTCTTCCACCTCTTATCAAAACAACACTATGCTCTTGTAAGTTGTGTCCTATTCCTGGTATATAAGATGTAACCTCATATCCGTTTGAAAGTCTAACTCTGGCAACTTTTCTCAAAGCTGAGTTTGGCTTCTTTGGAGTAACTGTTTTTACTACTGTACAAACACCTCTCTTTTGTGGAGATCTGTTGTCAGTTGTTGTGTTCTTTTTAGAGTTAAATCCGTGTTGTAAAGCAGGTGCAGTTGATTTAGCCTTAGAAGATTGTCTTCCTTTTCTTACTAATTGGTTAATTGTTGGCACTTAAATTTCACCTCCGTTTTTTTTAATTTTACATTTTAGATTATTGTCAAAATAACAATAAAATATAACGTTGATTTTTATTTTAAATCAACGTTATATATTTTATCATTTTTATAGCAGAAAGTCAACGTTTTTGCTCTATTTTCTGCAAAATATATGTCTTAAATTTTATTATTATAATTAATTAAATAATTATTTTAAAGTTCCCATTATTTTGTTTATTATTTTCATGAACCAGTTGTCACTTTCTTCCTCTTCTTCTATCTCTTCTGAACTTGTTTCTACATGGTCACTTTTAGGAAGTGTAACATATACTATCTGCTCTGTTCCTAATTTTTTCATTCCAAGTTTTTCTTCAGCCTGTTTTTCTATATCACTTAAATTTAATGTACTTTCCATATTTGCTTGTAATTGTGCAATTTCTTTTTGGGTTGCTGCAAGAGATCCCTTTAAAGCTTGCAAATTTGAATAAGTTTTATCTATCATAGAATATCTGTAACTGATAGTAAATGCTATCGCAAAACCTACAACAATGTATAATATTATTTGTTTATGACTCATAGCATTAGTATTAGTATTTACTTTTGATCTGTTTTGAGTATTTTTTTTGCTATTATTTCTTTTAGCAGAACTTTTTTTAGGATATTTCTTTTTGATCTGCTCATACTCAGGCTTTATTTTTCTTGGGCTTGTCTCATACTGATACTTACTACTGCCATAATATGCCATAGGTTTCACCTCCTTAGTTACTCTCTTTCAAAAATACGAAGTTTCGCACTTTTTGCTCTTGGGTTTTCTTTTATTTCTTCATCAGTTGGAATTATAGGCTTTCTAGTTATAACCTTTCCTAATTTTACTGCACCACATACACAATATGGTAAATCTTTTGGGCAAGTACATTGTCCGAGATGCGTGTATAAATGCATTTTTTACAGCTCTATCTTCTAGTGAATGAAAAGTTATAATGCAAAGTCTTCCTTTTGGTTTTAAACAATTAATTGTGTCTAGTACTGTCTTATACAGTGGATCTATTTCATTATTTACTGCAATTCTAATTGCTTGAAATGTTCTTTTTGCGGGATGTCCGTCATTTGAAAATTTTGCTGGTATTGATTTTCTAATAATCTCTACAAGCTCTCCTGTGCTTTCTATCTTTTTTTGTTTTCTATATATACAAATATTTCTTGCAATCCTTAATGCAAATCGTTCTTCGCCGTACTCTTTTATTATTCTATATAATTCTTCTTCTGGATATGAATTTACAATTTCACTTGCAGTAAGCTCTTGCGTCTGATCCATCCTCATATCAAGTTTGCTTTCATCTTGTATATAACTAAACCCTCTTTCTTTATTGTCTAATTGGTATGAAGACACTCCTAAATCTAGAAGTATTCCGGTCTACTGCATCTATTTGCATTTCTTCTAATATTTCTTTTATTTCGTCATGGTTCTTATGTACATACTTAATATTGGTATAATTAGATAGTCTATTTTTTGCTACGTTTATAGCCTCAATATCTCTATCTATTCCTATTAAAAATCCAGTATTATCTAGTGCTTTTGCAATTTCTATGCTGTGACCTGCTCCTCCGGATTGTTCCATCAACATATATGTTATTTTTTTGAATATTTAATCCATTTACTGCTTCTTCTAATAATACTGGCCTATGTTTAAATTCCAAATTATTCTCCTCACAATCACATACCCAGATTAATATATAAAGCATTACAGTTGGTAAAATATTTAAAATACCAACTGTAACGTTTTTTACTTATGTATCTCTTTTGTTAATACTTTATATTTTTTTCTTTTGAATGGGGTTAGCTTTTGTAATTTTAAATTTTCATTTGTACTTTTTTATTCTTTTGTTTAATTCTTTTAAAATTTTATCTTTTGTTATGCCATCTTTTGTAACTTTGTTATTTTATCTTTTGTTTACCTTAAATGTTTTCTTTTGTAAAGCCATCTTTTGTTCATTTATATAAACTTTTGCAAGATTATATACCTAATAATTTGTCCATATTTTCTGCGATTTCATCAGCAGAAATATTTTCGCCAGTTTTGTTCCAAACTTCTCTATTCCAAATTTCAATTCTGGTTCCTACACCAATTATTACGATTTCTTTATCTAGCATTGCATAAGAACGTAAATTTGATGGTATTAAGAATCTTCCTTGCTTATCAATCTCACACTCGATAGCACCTGACAAGAAAAATCTTACGAAGTCTCTGGCATTTTTGTTTGTAAGTGGAAGTGTTTTTAGTTTTTCTTCAAAGTTCAACCATTCATTTTGTGAATACGCAAATAAGCATCCATCTAGTCCTTTTGTCAAAATGAATTTCTCTCCTATATCATCACGAAGTTTTGCTGGCATTATTACTCTTCCTTTTGCATCAACAGAATGCTCATATTCGCCTATAAACACTTGGTTTCACCTCCAGTCACATCGTGGCACTTTCTTCCACTTCTCTCCACTTCACTTAAATTTTAATATAACTTTTATTAAAATGCAATACTTTTTTAAAAATTTTTAAAATTTTTTATATCAAAATGGATATGACATAAAGATAATATAAAAAAATAGCCATAGATAAGGCATTTATTTTTTAAATTTTATTTTTAATTTTGGATTTTGAAATTTGAAATAAAATAATAAGATTTGATTTAATAATTATTTAAAAATTAATGTGATTTAGTTATATAAATAAAAAAAATTTGGCGACGACCTATTTTCCCAGCAAAGAAATTCGCAAGTATCTTCGGCACATAAGGCTTGACTTCTGTGTTCGGCATGGGAACAGGTATTACCCTTATGTAATAGTCACCAAAAAATTATAGTGTATTTAAGTACACTGAAAATTGCATAGATAAATATATATTGAACTTTAAACCTAAAATTGTGGTTAAGCCCTCGATATATTAGTATTGGTCAGCTCAATGTATTACTA
>CANRFH010000051.1 GCA_947629835.1 uncultured Clostridia bacterium
TGGATAAAAATATTCCCAGACAAACCAATAACAAAGAAACCTGCTGAAACTCGTATGGGTAAAGGTAAAGGTGCTCCAGAATATTGGGTAGCTAGAGTAAAACCAGGAAGAGTAATGTTTGAAATAGCAGGTGTTCCAGAAGACGTAGCAAAAGAAGCGTTAAGACTTGCTGCAAATAAACTACCTGTTAGCTCAAAATTTGTAGTAAGAGAAAATAAATTAGGTGGTGATAAAGTTGAAGATTAATAAAATAACCGAAATGACTTCACCAGAACTTGAAAAAGAATTAGGTGAATTAAAAAATGAATTATTTAAGTTAAGATTTAGTCTAGCAACACACGGATTAGATAATCCGATGAAAATAAAAGAAGTAAAAAAAGATATTGCTAGAATTAACACTGTATTAAGACAAAGAGAATTATCAAAAGAATAATAAACTTCGTCTAACTTCGTTAGCCTTCACATAAAAAATCCTCAATGTACAAAAAGTACATTTCCGGTTTTTTAGTTCGGCTGCCTAGTTATACTCGTCTCTTATTCTTTTGAAAGTATTATTTATGCGGGAAAGGAGAGATTCTAAAAAATGGAAAGAAATCTTCGTAAAGTTATGATTGGTACAGTAACATCTAACAAAATGGATAAGACAGTTGTTGTATCAGTTGAAACAAATGTAAGACATAGCACTTATCAAAAAACAATGAAGAAAACATATAAACTAAAAGCCCATGACGAAAAAAATGAATGCAATATGGGAGATAAAGTAAAAGTAATGGAGACAAGACCTTTATCTAAACAAAAAAGATGGAGAGTTGTTGAAATTCTTGAAAAGGCAGAATAATAAAAAAGTTTTTCATTAATTTTAGAAGGAAGGAGATAACAAAATGGTCCAACAACAAAGTATACTAAAAGTTGCTGATAACACTGGTGCAAAAGAGCTTATGTGTATCAGATGTTTAGGCGGTTCATATAGAAGATATGCAAATATCGGAGATATAATAGTTGCTTCAGTTAAAGATGCTACACCAGGAGGAGTTGTAAAAAAAGGTGACGTTGTAAAAGCTGTTGTAGTTAGAAGCAAAAAAGGTGTAAGACGTCCAGACGGTTCATACATTAAATTTGATGAAAATGCAGCAGTAATAATTCGTGAAGACGGAACACCAAAAGGAACTCGTATATTTGGCCCAGTAGCAAGAGAGCTTAGAGAGAAGGAGTATATGAAGATTCTTTCTCTTGCCCCAGAAGTACTATAAAACGAGTGAAGAAACGTCATTTTAAATATAAAGAGGTGAAATAGAGAAAATGAAAATAAAAAAAGGAGACACAGTTTACGTTTTATCTGGAAATGATAGAGGTAAAAAAGGAGAAGTTCTAGAAATTATACCAAAAACTGAAAAAATTATAGTTAAAGGTGTAAATATTAGAAAAAGACATGTAAAACCTAAAAAACAAGGAGAAGAGGGTGGAATAATACCAGTTGAATGTGCTATACATAGTAGCAAAGTTAGCGTAGTATGCCCTAAATGTGGTAAACCAACAAGAATAGGTTATGTTATGGAAAAAGATGAGAAGGTACGTGTTTGTAAGAAATGCAATGCCAAATTAAAATAAGTAATTAAGAGAGGAGGATTTTGAACAGTATGGAAAAACTAAGAGAACAATATGAAAAAGAAGTAGTTCCAGCATTGATGAAAAAATTTAATTATAAATCTGTAATGCAAGTTCCAAAACTTGATAAGATAGTTATAAATATTGGATTAGGAGATACAAGAGATAATCCAAAAGCATTAGACAATGCTATGAATGACTTAAAAATAATAACAGGTCAACAACCAATTATAACTAAGGCTAGAAAATCAATAGCTGCATTCAAAATAAGAGAAGGTGCAAACATTGGATGCAAAGTTACATTAAGAAAAGAAAAAATGTATGAATTTGCATATAAACTATTCAATGTTGCATTACCAAGAGTAAGAGATTTTAGAGGATTATCTAAAGATTCATTTGACGGTAGAGGAGATTATTCTATGGGAATTAAAGAGCAATTAATATTCCCAGAAATAGAATATGACAAAATAGATAAATTAAGAGGAATGGATATAATCTTCGTAACAACAGCTGAGACTGACGAAGAGGCTCGTGAATTATTAACATTGTTAGGAATGCCATTCAAAAATTAATTAGAAATATTTTATAAATTTCAAAAGTAAATAATTAAGTTTGATGAAAGGAGAAAATTATGGCTAAAAAGTCAATGATAATCAAACAACAAAAACCACAAAAATATAAAACAAGAGAATATAACAGATGCAAAATATGTGGTAGACCACACGCATATATCAGAAAATATGGAATTTGCCGTGTATGCTTTAGAGAATTAGCACACAATGGCGAAATTCCAGGAGTCAAGAAAGCAAGTTGGTAAAAATTTTGTTTGAAACAAAATTAAAAGCGATTTGATATTGATATAAATAATTAAAAATCAAATCAAAAGCAGTACGAAGTTTTTCATTTGATTTTATGAGAGGAGGAAAGAAATTGAACACCACAGATCCAATAGCAGATATGCTAACAAGAATAAGAAATGCAAATAGTAGCAAGCATAAAACAGTTGATGTACCAGCATCAAAGATGAAACTTGCTATAGCAAATATATTATTTAAAGAAGGATATATAACATCATTTGAAGAAATCTCAAATGACGTTCAAGGAACAATCAGAATAACTCTAAAATATGATGAAAACGGAAATAGAGTTATAGATGGAATAAAAAGAATAAGCAAACCAGGACTAAGAGTTTATGCTTCTAAAGAAGATTTACCTAAAGTATTAAATGGTTTAGGAATCGCAATAGTATCTACATCAAAAGGTATGATGACAGATAGAGAAGCAAGAAAAGAAGGATTAGGAGGAGAAGTCCTAGCCTATGTATGGTAAAAGAAAATTTATTATAGTAACTATTTTAATTATAATTATATTTCTATTATTTATACCTAATATGTCTAATGCAACTAAAAAAATAGATAATCTTAATCTTGTTGATATCGAACCTTTGCAACCAGAAGGTTATTATTTGGAAGGTATAATGAGATTTATAAATAAAAGCGCTATATTTGTAGGGATACTTAATATAATAGTTATACTAATTAATAATAAGAAAATTAATAAAAAATTTTTATATTTAATTTTAACAATAATTATAATACTATTTAATTATAGATATGCTGTCAGGCTTAGCTTTTGTGGAACACTAGGATATAATTTAGATATAGCAGATTATATTGCAATAATTACAATAGCAATACAAATTATGATATTTATATATTTAATAGTAACTGTAATAAAACAAAAAAGGAGGGAAAAAGAAAATGTCAAGAATAGGAAATAGTCCTATCACAATACCAGAAGGTGTTGATGTTAATGTTGAGGGAAATCACATTACAGTAAAAGGACCAAAAGGTACCTTAGAAAGAGATATAAATACAAATCTTGCAGTTTCTGTAGAAGAAGGTAAAATAGTTATAAAAAGACCTAACGATGAAACAGCTATGAAAAGTCTACATGGGCTAACAAGAACATTAATAAACAATATGGTAATAGGTGTAAAACACGAATTTACTAAGGAATTAGAAATAAATGGTGTTGGTTACAGAGTTCAAAAACAAGGAAATGACTTAAATTTAACATTAGGTTATTCACACCCTGTAATATATAAAGCACCATCAGGAATTTCATTTGACGTACCAAATCCAAACTCAATAATAGTAAAAGGTATAGATAAAGAATTAGTTGGTCAAATAGCAGCAGAAATAAGAACAAAGAGACCACCAGAAGTATACCGTGGAAAAGGTATTAAATATGTTGATGAAGTTATCAGACGTAAAGAGGGTAAGACAGGTAAGAAATAGAATTTGAATGAAAGGAGAAAATAAAATGATCTCAAAAACAAACAGAAAGCTTGAAAGAGAAAGAAGACATATACGTGTTCGTACTAAAATTTCTGGAACAGCTGAACGTCCAAGATTATGTGTATATAGAAGTAATACAAATCTATATGTACAAATAATTGATGACGTAGCAGGAAAAACTTTAGCACAAGCTTCTACTATGGATAAAGAAGTTAAAACAAAACATAGTAATAAAGAAGCAGCAAAAGAAGTTGGAGCTTTAATTGCAAAAAGAGCTAAAGAAAAGAAAATAGAAGAAGTAGTATTTGACAGAGGTGGATATATATATCACGGTGTTGTAAAAGAACTTGCAGAAGCAGCCCGTGAAGGAGGATTAAAATTCTAAAAATTTAAAAAGGAGGAAAACCAATAAATGGAAGAGAATAATACACCAGAATTAAAAGAAAAAGTTGTAGCCATTAGCAGAGTTGCAAAAGTTGTTAAAGGTGGTAGAACTTTTAGATTTAGTGCAGT
>CANRFH010000052.1 GCA_947629835.1 uncultured Clostridia bacterium
CATTGAGCAGCAAGTTTTGTTAAATACCAGTATTTGCTATTTTCGTGAATGTTATCTTCTTCAAGTACATATAGAAGTTTTGGGAATGCAGGAGTAATATATACGCCTTTTTCATTTTTCATTCCTTTAATTCTTTGTTTTAAGAATTCTTCAATTATCATAGCAAGCTCTGTCTTATATTCTTCTGTTTCTCCTAAGTAGAAACATACGCTTAGGAAAGGTGCTTGTCCGTTTGTAGTAGTCATTGAGTTAATTTGATATTGGAAAGTTTGTACTCCATCTTCAACTTCTTTTTTCAAATCTTCTTTAGCATACTTTTCGCAATCTTCTTTTGAGAATTTTCTTTCTTCATATTTTTTCAAATATCTTTGATAGCTTTCTCTTACAAATGGTGCTAAATGTGTCATTGTAACTGTTGCTCCACCATATTGGCTAGATGTTACTGCTGTTATAATTTGAGTTGCAATTGTCATTGCTGTTACGAATTTATGAGGTTTTTCTATCATAACTCCATTTATATTTGTTCCATTTTGTAGCATATCTTCTAGATTTATTAAATCGCAGTTGTGCAGAGCATTTTGTGCGAAATAATCTGCATCATGAAAATGTATAATTCCTTCATCATGTGCTTTTACAACATCTTCTGGTAATAAAAATCTTCTAGTTATATCTGTACTTGTAATTCCTGCTAAATAGTCTCTTTGTGTTGTAACAACTTTTGCATTTTTATTTGAGTTTTCATTATTCCAATAATCGTTTTCTCCATCGATCAATTCTTTTATTGATTGGTCTGTTGTATTTGCTTTTCTTACTAACTCTCTTGTATAACGATATGTTATATATTTTTTAGCAAGTGGATAAAGTCCAAACTCCATTAATTTTTGTTCTATTATATCTTGAATATCCTCTACTAATATTCTTGATTTATGAAGATCTTCTATATATTTAATAATATCCTCAATTTGACTTTTTGTAATTTTGTCTTTTCCTGTAACTTCATTATTTGCTTTTTGGATAGCAATTCTAATTTTATCTGGATTATAGTCTACAACATTTCCATCTCTCTTTATGATTTTCATAGTTCTTTTATCCCCCTTTTTAGTATTTCTT
This sequence comes from uncultured Clostridia bacterium, assembly GCA_947629835.1. Classification (GTDB taxonomy): domain Bacteria; phylum Bacillota; class Clostridia; order TANB77; family CAG-508; genus JAAWPK01. The sequence continues at coordinate 1,111 of CANRFH010000052.1, forward strand.
TTGTTTGTATTGCCTTATTTTTCTTCGTTATTGTGAGGTAATTATATATTTGAAAAAAGATAAATTCTGTTGCAATTGCAACAGAATTTATATCCGGCTTTGCTTTCAATTCTCTATCAAGGTTTTAAAGAATTATTACAAATTTATTACAAATTTAAGACAAAAATGTTAAATTTAAAAGTCTTGAAAATACTGACTTTAAAGTAAGTTTACGATATTTTAAAATTATGTTATTTTATTCTATAATGTCCACTTATCTGTTCATTTTTACCATATAGTTCTAGTACGTCCTCTTCTCTAAATGGTTGTCCTGTGTTATGTATTAAATATGGTATACCTTTTGAGTTTCTTTTATCTGAGATAATTCCTATGTGAGTAGTTCCAAAAGTGACAATATCTCCGGGTTGCCATTCACTAATTTTACTTAAATCAGTACTTAAACTTATTTGGTTTCTATCAAAATATATTTTTAGATTAGATACTCTCCTAAAATCTATATTAGGATCTGGCTTTCCATTTACCCTTGGATATTCAGAAACATTATTTTTTATATCCTCATCTACCATATCTTTTAACAAATATCCAGCATTTTTAAGAGCTCTCCATATAACATCTGTGCAAACTCCTTCGCTTTCTGGTGGATATCCACCAGCATAGTATGCACTTTTGTACTTTGGTTTATTTTTTGCTTCGATTTTAGCTCCTTGCAAAATATCTGTATAATCATCTATTCCATCATTATCATAATCAGTTTCACTTATTAATGTTTCAATTCCAAAATCTTCTGCAGTATATGATTTTTTATTTGTTTTATATAATATATAACATGCTATGGTTATGCCAAGTATTAAAAATAGTATGACAAGTGTTATCAATATTTTTTTAATTATTTTCATATATACTCCTTTTTATAAAATTTATATTTAAAAAGACTAAGTAGCCAAACGCAGGAGTTTTATATTTTTTTTGAAAGAAAATGTTCGAACAGCCTGCTGCTTACGGATTACTCCTTGACCTTTCGAAATTTTCTTGAAAATAAAAATATAAAAGCTCCGACGAGATTTGGCGGATTTTATAGTATATAATAATTATACTTTATTTCATAATACTTAAAAATTAAAATCAAAATATGCATATTTTTTAGTTTTGCTATTTAGATAATCAGCCACATCATTTTTAGCAACTTCTGAAATATCCACAACTCTCGTTGCATCTGTTTCACCTATTTTTACAAGTGGGACAATATATCTTCTTTTGCCTTCTAAACTTACAATATATTTTCCAAATACTTTTTCTTCACTTTCATAAATACAATCTGCATTTTCAAACTTTTTAAATGTTTCACTAATTGTTTTATCTTCGCAGTTTTCAATTTTATCTATTATTTCTGATTCTTTTAATGTATATAAGTCTTTCTTAGTGATATATCCTTGATTTGCCATTTTTCTTACTGTATCTGCGATAAATTGCATAGTGAGTTTGTCCTTATTTGATATCCACATAGGCCAAACATTCTTTAAATTATGTACAAATTTTTCTGCTGTTTCTTTGTGAGCAAATCCTAATTCTTCTATTCCTTCTTCGTTTGTTAAAATAACTATATCTGAATATAACTCTTTTATTGTCTCTAAATTTAATATTTTTTTATTATCAAAAAATAGTCCTCCAGAAAAATTATATTCTAGTCTATCTGCTGAAAGTTTTGGCAGGTCATTATCTGCAATTGGATATATATGATAATCTTGAACTTCTTCTAATTTAATATTATCTCTTTCTAAGAGATGCATTATTTCACTAGAATTTTTTATTATCTCTGTTGTTAGCTCTTCTGTTGATTCTTGGGTTTTGTAATCTCCATTCATAAAGTCTATACAATGTTTAAAAGTAGGAGTTGAGATATCGTGAAATAGTCCTGCAAGTGTCTGCTTTTTATCTTTTGTAAAATTCCATACAATTAATGCTACACCTATACTATGGTCTAGTATTGAATAATATACTTTATTATCAAATATATTGGTATAATCTGTTCCACAGTTTTGACTAATAAATGCTAATCTTTGCATTTCTTTTGTATCCACGTATTCATATAAAAAATCTGGTATATCTCTTGATAAAATACTAAAATATTCTTTAAGTATTGGATTTGTTCCTTTAAGCATTTTGTCCTCCTATTTAATACTCGTTTACTTCATAATTTATAAGCTTATCTTCATAATATTCAAGTTTTGCTGTAAAAAATGGGCTATCTTTTTTTATTTTATCTAGAAATATCTTATCTCCTTCCCAAAGGTTTAACTTATCTATTTCGTTTTTATCTACCCACTTTAAGTCTCCTTCTTTGCATTCAATGATTTCTCCTTCAAAATCATTAGATGTAAAGACATACATATACTCTGTTTCCCAGTTATTAGATATAAATGTTACAACACATCTTAATTTTAATGATTTAAGAGTAAGTCCTGTCTCTTCTTTTGTTTCTCTAATAATGCATTCTTCTGGACTTTCCTTATCTTCAAATTTACCTCCAACACCTATCCATTTATCTTTGTTTATATCTTTTTCCTTTTTTGTTCTATGTAGCATCAAATATTTATCGTTTTTTTCTATATAGCATAAAGTTACATTTCTCATTTAATCACCTTCTCTAATTTTTTGTGTATCTACAAATTCTATAAATTCATTATAATTTTTAATGCTATAATCTGCTATTTCATTTATCTTATCTCTTTCTGAATCTGAATATTTATCATAAACATTTACAACTTCAATTCCAGCATTATTACTTGCTAAAACTCCTATGTATGAATCTTCAAATACTAAGCATTCATCTGGAAGAGCGCCATAGTAATTAAGCACTGTATTATATATCTCTGGATGTGGTTTTTTATATCTTACATCATCTTGAGTTATAATAAAATCAAATACTTCTTGTATATTCATCTGTTTTATCATATTTTTATTTTTCGTTGAATATATGTCTATTTGTCTTTGTGTTGTTACAGTTGCTAGAGCAACTGTAAATCCTAAGTTTTTTAATTTTAGTATTAGTTTTACAGAATCAGGTTTAAAATCTATTTCATTTGATAATTTTTCATTCGCGATACTTCTTCTTATTCTTAAAAATTCCTCTTTATCATCAATATTAAGATTATATTTATTTATTAGATAATCACAATAGGCTAAATACACATCATCTTTTTGATTTTTATGAAATGCAAATTCATCAATGACGACTTTTCCGCCTTTACTGCGAAATTGTGACGGATTT
>CANRFH010000053.1 GCA_947629835.1 uncultured Clostridia bacterium
ATTCTTTTTGACCATTTTTTTATCTCCTCCCTTTTTACTTGGAGAAGGTAGAACTCTTATAATATGGACATAATAACTATTACAACAGATTTATATTTCAAAGTATGCAGTAAAAGTATGCAATAAAAACATGAAACCTTTGATAAATACGGCTTTTTAGCTTATAATATATACTAAAAAATGCTCGAGTATGCAATAGGGTATGCAGTAGATTGTGTATATTTTTCATAAGACATCTACTTGATTTAAAAAGCATATTTAGTAAAAAAGTGTAAAAATAATAAAATTTACTGCGAAAAATGTGTAAATTTTAATTAAGTCCTAGTGAAAATATAAATATAGGTTTAAATTAGTTTCATTATACAATAAATCTCTCTCAACTAAGCTGAGAGAGATTTATATATGTAAATTTAATAAAGATTTTTTTATTTTGTAGAATATTCTTTGATATATTTTTCAACTAATGTAGTTAATTCTTTAGCCGTTTCTATCTGTAAAAAAGTTGCTTCATTGCTTGGTTCATATTCTTCATCATAGTCACTATCTTCTCGAATTTTAGATGCAAGTATGATTCGCTTTCCAAGTTTTCTTGGAAAAATTTCTGTCTTTATATAATTTTTATTAAAATAGGCTAGAACATCCTTATGTCTTTTAAAATCAATTCTTTCCATTGCAAAAACTGCTCTAATAGAATAAAAAATTGAATAATATGCTCTATTGTTAGCTGCAAGCAATTTATTCTTTTTATACAACAATTCTGCTGTATCACATTCTTCTTTAGCTCTTTCTATTCTATACAATGCTAAATCTATACTTTCTTTATCTTTCACTTAATACCACTCCTTCATTTGCAATATTCATGTAGAATGGCTTAACATTTAGCCAAGAATTAAAATCATCTAAATTTCTTATTAATGGAGAAATTACTATACCTTTATCTATCTCTATATCAGCACATTTCTCCCAAATTAATAAACTATATTTACTAATTTCTTCACTTGTCAAATCAGTTAAAATCATTATATCTATATCAGAATTTTTATTATAGTCACCTCTTGCATAAGAACCATATAGTATAATTTTTTTTAATCTATTTCCTAATATTTGCTTTATTTCTTCTAAAAAATCTTCAAGGATTTTTTGAGTACTCTTTGGCATAATTATCACCTCTATTTATAGTTTATCATATTTTATTATATTTTGGAATGTTTTTTTATAAATATTTTCTATATTCTATAATTTTAGACTAATTGATCAATTATCATCTACTGCATACCCTATTGCATACTTGGGTGTTTTGAAGTATATATAATAAGATAAAAAGCTGTATTTATCAAAGGTTTCATGATTTTATTGCATACTTTTACTGCATACTTTGGTATATAAATCTATTGTAATTCTTTATTCTCATGCGTTTTACCATAGCTATCTTCTCTAAGTAAAAAGGGAGGAGATAAAAAAATGGTCAAAAAGAATTTTTTAAAAAGCAGTTTAATAGTACTTGTAGCAATAGCTATGGTAGTAATAGGAATGCCTAGAATATCATTAGCTGTAAGTGATAAACCAGTTTTTACATATAGCGCACACGTACAAACAGATGGCTGGAAATCTTCAGTATTTTCAAGTGATACACTAGGTGAGCCAAAAACATTTGCTGGAACATCAGGTGAGTCAAAAAGAGTAGAAGGATTAAAAATCCAATTTAAAGCAGCAGAAGATTTAAAGGTAACTTATCGTGCACACGTTCAAGGCATCGGATGGCAAGATGCTGTTACAGCAACAACTGGTAACGAAGTGTTTATAGGAACAGAAGGACAATCAAGAAGAGTTGAAGCTATTAAAATGAGTGTAGAAGGATTAGGAGATGAATATAAATTACTATATCGTGCACATGTTCAAGGAGAAGGATGGCAACCTTGGGTAGATGCAGCTTCTAATGAATTTGCTGGAACAGAAGGACAAAGTTTAAGAATAGAAGCTATTGAAATAGCAGTAGTTTCAACAAGTGATTTCAGTTATAGAAGTAATAAAGATGGAACACATACATTATTATATAAAGAAGTAGAAGTTCAAACAGAGAACTGCACATATGGTGAATGGGTTCCTGTTACAGAAGGAGATAATGGTTCTTTAGAAAGAACTTGTACATTATGTAGTAATAAAGAAACTAAAACTTTAGATGAACTTCTAAGTGATGAATCTACAACAGAAATTGAAGTAGCAAAAATAAACAGTACATTAACAGTACCAGTTGGAAAAACTTTAACTGTAACTGATAAGATTGACAGTACAGCTCCTGTAACAGTAAGTGGTACATTAGTTTTAGAAAAAGAACAAAAAGATCTAAAACTAAAAGGAACAGGAACTGTAGTATATGCGCCAAAAGCAACAGATGCAGCAGATTTCAAAACAAAATTTTCAAAAGCAGCAAACATATTAAATGGAATTAAATCTGCCGATCAAAGCAGTGCTAAATCTTTAAAATATGAAATCAAAGTACCTGAGATGGAAGAACCACAAACTATAACAGAGACTACTTCTATAACATTAGACGAAGGATGGAATCTTACAGTAGATTTAGGAAAGAACACTTTAAAAACAGAAAATACAACTCAATCTTTCATAACTAATAAGGGAGATTTAACACTAAAAAATGGTGTAGTTGAAATCCCAGCTAGTAGTACAAGATTTGCTATTGCCAGTGATTCAAATTCAACTGCGACTCTTAATTTAGAGGATGTTGATATAATAGGACACAGCGGAATTTCCACAAATGGACACCTAGTTATGAAAGGTGGAAAAATAGAATCTACCGGAACAAACAATAACCCAAGAGCATTACAAATCCACGGGGGAAATACTATAAAAGCAATCACGACAGAATTAACTGATGTTGATGTTAAAGCTAAACAGGTTGGAATCTATATTCATACTGATCCATTTAACGATTTAGTAATGACTGGTGGAAGTATTACAGTCGAGACTGACCAAGGAGCACTATCTTCAGCTATATACTCAGGTTCACAATATTCTTCAATTACTTTGGATGGTACAAACATAACATCAGAAGGAATGGGTATTTATTTACAAAATGGTAATTATGACGAATACAACCCACTAGGCGGAAATGTAGCAAATCTAAACAATGTAACAATTAAATCTAAGAAAGTATGTATCTGGACTGTTGCAAAAGGTGATAAGTTTGAGGTAACTGGTGGTTCTTATATATGTACTGATGAAGACGCCATTCGTATATATTCTTTAGAGTTGAATACGTTAAAGGATTGCTATGTAGAAGGAAAAGAAGATGCTATCAAAGTTCTAGGTAGCTTATTAAAAGATCATGACTTCAGTGAGTTTGTTCAAAGAACAAATGTTAAAGTAGTTGATCTTTAAGACTTTGATATAACTAAAAAATTTGAAATAAAAATAAAAAATAGTCATCCCCCAGTTTTTACACTGGGGGATGATTATCATTTAATGTAATTTTGATAAATAATTTTTATGTTGTATATTATCATTATTATTTATACATTGTTGTTACTTTACTTTGTAGTTTAGGAGCAACAAGTACATATGCATTGTTACCTGCACCACTTGTATAAGAAACATTTTCAAAACTTACATTTATTTCTGGTAATGTTTTTGGAAGATTCCAACCTTCTTGACTGTTATTCTCATTTCCTGCAACTCTAACTGCATATCCATTTTTTGTTGTGATAGTTGTGTTTGATACTAATATATCATATTTTGTATCAGGAACGTTATATCCTTCCATTACGTGTAAGCTTATTGCACAACCATTGTTGTTAGTAATATCTTTCGTACAAGTAACGTTAGCATAGTTTGTAAAGTCACCAGTTATATTTATGCTACTATCTTTAACAGTTAATCTTGGTCCTGCAAGCTCAATACCGTGTGCTCCAGATAATGTACATCCAGTTATTTCAGTTTCACCTGCTGTTAGTAAAGCTCCTAATGTACCATTATCAGCAGTTACAGTTATTGTTCCTCCTGTTACTTTGAAAGTTCTCTTAGAGCCATCATTAGTTGATGGAGCAGCTATACCTAATGTACTAGCTTTTACATCACAGTCTTTTAGATTAACAACTGTATTTTTACCACCTGCATA
>CANRFH010000054.1 GCA_947629835.1 uncultured Clostridia bacterium
AGATACCTTAGAAGTTCCGGATATCTAAGCCGACAATTATATCACCTATTGCCAATCTTAATTCCTCCATTTTTTATTTTTTTTCCTTGTATTAAAGAATATAATATTTTGACAAAAAAGTCAATAGAATTTGTAATATTTTTGTAATATTTTTGTTATAATTTTGTAATAAAAAAGCTAATGCCTTATTTTAAAAGGTATTAGCTTTTTTTATCTTTTTTTATTTATTTTTTTGTTTATTCTTGACTATTCTGTTCTTCTGTTTTTGTTTCTTTTTTTGTATTTGATTCTTCCCATTTTTCTAGATAATGTCTTCTTATTATAGTTAAGTTATTAAACATTCTTCCTACAAAAACAACTATTGCAGCTAAGTATATATCTACACCTAATTTATTTCCAAGTAACGTTAGTAATATAGAAAGTATTGCATTTCCAAAAAATCCTGTAACAAATACTTTAAAATTAAAATTATTTTTTAATGTTGCAACAATTCCACCAAATACTGAATCCAATGCTGCGACAATGGATATTGCTAAATAATCAGTATACATATAAGAAATTGTTGGAGCAAATACTCCTAAAATTAGACCTATTAGACATCCTATTATTATTGATAATACTATCATATCTTCTACCTCCTATTATTTTACATATTTTAAGGTCATTTCGCCTTCATATTTTTTTATAACTATCTCTTTTTCTTTAGATATCGCTACATTATATCCTCTTGACCTATACTCATCTATATATCCATCTTTAACGCTTAAAGCACTTTCTAGATATGATTGATTCCCTATTGCTTTTATTGTATAAGGTGCCTTAGTTCTTTGTCCATTTATTAGGATAAAGTTTCCTACATCAAATATATCTGTTGTAGTTATTACTCTTTCGCCGTTTATTTCTATTGCTTCTGCTCCTGCAAGTTTTAACTCATTTACTAAATCTAAAAGGTCTTCATGTGTGATTTCAACTTGCTCTGTATCGTCAATTATTGTTGTATTATTTGAAGAATCGGAACTTGTTTCAGAATTAATTGTTATTATTACTCCTTCACCTTTTACATCTGTTTTTCCAAGTAGCATATTGGCCTCTTTAACTTCGTTTTTTAAAAGTTCAAATGCTTCCTCTTCTGATTTTTCGTCTTGAGTATATTCATTTATCTTATCTTTTACTCCGTTTAATTCTTCTACTGTTTCTTCATATTTTCCTTTATAGCTTGCTAGCATTTCTTTTAGTTCGGTTTCTCTCATATATTCTAGTTCATCAGAATCGCCTTTACTTACGGTTTTAAATTGAATTGACATTACATATATCATAATAAAGCTCATTATTCCGATTGTTATGGCCATAATAATTTTACTTTTATTCATATTCTATCTCATCCCTTTCCAAGGTCAAATTTTAATCTACATTTTTCATATATTTTGGACTAATAACTCCACTATATTTTTCTACTGTTATATTATTAGATTTTTCAATATTGGTAATTACATAGTTTTTACTTTGTAACCATTCAATATATCCACCTGGCCTTGATATAGCTGATAAACTTTCTGAGTTTCCAATTGCTTTTATTGTAAATGGTGAATTTATTTTTTCTCCATTCACTTTGATTACAGTTCCTTGACAACTAATTGTTGTTACTGATGTAATCCTTTGTCCATTTATTGATATTGCTTCTGCTCCTGCATTTTTTAATTCATTTACAATTTCCATTAAGTCTCCATCATGCACTACATAGTCATTTACATTTCCAACTAATGATACATCTATTGTATCATTATCTGAAAGTGTTACAATAACTCCAGTTCCTGTTAATTCTGTAAGTCCTAGTAAATCATTTGCAGTTGCTAATTCTTCTTCTAATTTACTTGAATCTTCATTTTCTTTTGTGGTTTCTTGTCTTACTCTTTCTAGTTCACTTTTTGTTTTTTCTAATGTGGCATACATGTTTTCATAGTTTTCTTTCCATTTTAAAACTGCATCTTTTAGGCTTTGCTCTGCATAAGAAGAGCCAACTACTTGTGCCCCTTTGTTTATTGTATTTAATTGCACAACAATTGCTCCTGTTAAAAGAGCACACATAAGTCCTATTGATATTGCAACTTGTGTTTTGTTTTTCATAGAAACCTCCTTTATTCTGCTGGTGAAAAATATACATCTTGTGCGTTTAAATGTATTGTTCCCTTGCTATCTTTTTCTTCATATAGAAAATGCTCAATCCAAGATGTTTTTGTACTTAAATCTTTTGTATCTCCCAATTCTACAATTTTATTATCATTTTTTAGATTTAATATATAATTGCTACTATCTGAAATATTGATACTTGTTATCCTATCTTTTAAATTATCGGTGTTCAGGCTGTTTATTATTTTTATAAGGTCATTAAATTTTGATAAGTCTTCTTCATTTAATCTTGAACCTAGATCCGAATTGTTTAAATCAGTTGTAATTCCTTCCAGTATCACTGTTTGATATGGTTCAGGATTTACTTCTAATATATATCCGTTTTTATCTATGTATACATATACTCCATTGTTTTCAATATTATATGCAGTTTTTCTTTCTTTTACAGATATTTGTAAAGTTCCAGGATATTCGCGTTTTACTGTAACTTTATCTACATAGCTTTCAGTTTTAATTAAGTTTTTAATCTTATTTTTGCTTACTTTAAATATATTTTCCCCGAGCTGTACTTCTGATAGTGCAACATATACACTTTCATTTATTTTTTCAGCTCCAACTATTTTTATCTCTGTTATATTGAATACTGGAGAAATAAATAGAAATGCGAATATTCCACCGAAGTATTGCAAGTATTAGTATTATTTTTAATATAGTAAGGAGCACTTTTTTCACTTTATTCCATTTGCCTTTTTTCTTCTTCTTGTTCTTGCCATTATTCTTTTCACTTTGATGCTTGTCCTTTCCCTTTTTTGTATTATAGCCTATTATTATCTCTTCATCAATATTATATGTAGATTTTTTTTTCTTTGGCATAGCTTATCCTTCTCCTTTAGGAGAGCAATTTAAGAAATGCCCTCCTTTTATTCTTTAATACTTTTTAATTCTATTTTTGCCCCTAGTGAACTAAGTTTTTTGTCTAAATTTTCATATCCTCTTAATATATATTTTGCATTATTTACAGTTGTTTTTCCTTTTGCTGTAAGCCCTGCAAGTACTAAACATACTCCACCTCTTAAATCTGTTGCCTCAACTTTTGCTCCATAGAGTTTTCTTGTTCCTTTTATAACGCAGATCTTACCTTCTTGCGTGATCTTTGCTCCCATTTTTCTTAGTTCATTTGCATATTTGTATCTATTTTCAAATATGTTTTCTATAATTATTGATGTTCCCTTTGCAGTAGTTAGTATACTTGCAAATATTGACTGCATATCTGTTGGGAAACCTGGGTATGGCATTGTTTTTATTTCTACATTTTTTAGTTTTTTTGGTGCTTCTAAAGTTATTTCATCTTTTTTTATATCTAGTGTGCATCCAGTTTCCATTAGTTTGTGCAGAATTGGTGTTAAATGTTCTGGTCTTAATTTTTTTAGTCTGATTTTTCCACCAGTTATTGCTGCTGCACAAAGTAAAGTTCCTGCTTCTATTCTATCTGGCATTATAGTATAGCTAACATCTTTTAATTTTTTTACTCCTGTAATCCTTATTTCATTACTTCCGAGCTCCTGTAATTTTTGCACCCATCCTATTTAGCATATTTTGTAGATCAACTATCTCAGGTTCCATTGCTGCATTTTTTATAACGGTTTCTCCATCTGCTAAAACTGCTGTAAGCATTATATTTTCGGTTGCTCCAACACTTGGAAAATCAAGTTGTATTTCTGTTCCAGTTATTTTTTCTGTCTCACATTTTATATAGCCACTTTCTTCTTTTACATTTACACCTAAATCTTTAAATGCTTTTAGATGTAAATCTATTGGTCTTGCTCCTATGTCACATCCACCTGTTTGTGATAGTTTGTGGATACATAAATTTTAAGTGAAACGCTAATCCTCCATTTTCATATAATTCATTATACATCATATCGCTTAAATTGTACAAGTCTTTTTCTTCTTTTTTTATCTCCTTTGG
>CANRFH010000055.1 GCA_947629835.1 uncultured Clostridia bacterium
CAATCTGTAAGAGACAGTATTTTGAAAGGAGAGAAGAAACTTTTTCGGATTAGAAGAAAAACTAGGAATTATGAAAAAGACTGGGAAGCAAGAAAAACAGATACAAAAGATTCTATCAGAATTGTCACAAATACAAAGTAAGTATACTGATAAACAGATAGCAAAAGTTTTATCAAATGTTGAAAAAGAATTAAAATGTTTAGTTTAAATTAAACTAAAAGAAGGGAGAAAAAGGTATGGCATTTGAAGGATTATCTTCAAGATTACAAGGAATCACAAAAAAGCTTAGAGGAAAAACTAGAATAACAGAAAGTGATTTAAAAGAAATTTTAAGAGAAGTAAAACTTGCACTCCTAGAAGCAGATGTTAACTATAAAATAGTGAAAGAATTCATAGCTGAAATAGAAACAAAAGCACTAGGACAAAATGTCCTTACCTCACTTACTCCAGGACAACAAGTAGTAAAAATAGTTAAAGACGAATTAGTAGAGCTACTTGGTGGAGTAGAAAGCAATATAAACTTCACACCAAATCCACCAACAATTATAATGCTTGTTGGACTTCAAGGTTCAGGAAAAACAACAACAGCTGGAAAACTTGCAAATCTACTTAGAAAGCAAGGGAAAAAGCCATTGCTTGTTGCTTGTGATGTATATAGACCAGCAGCAATTAAGCAATTACAAGTTGTTGGAGCATCACTTAATATTCCAGTATTTGCAAATGAAACATCAAAAGATGTTGTGCATATTGCAAAACAAGCTATTAACATTGCAATATCTAAACTTAATGATGTAATCATACTAGATACAGCAGGAAGATTGCATATAGACGAAGAATTAATGATGGAGCTTCAAAATATAAAATCAAATGTAAAGCCACATGAGATATTACTTGTAGTAGATAGTATGACAGGTCAAGATGCAGTAAATGTTGCAACGAGTTTCAATGAAAAATTAGGAATTGATGGAGTAGTTTTAACAAAACTTGATGGTGATACTCGTGGTGGTGCAGCACTTTCAGTAAAGAAAGTAACAGGCAGACCTATAAAATTTGCAGCAACTGGTGAAAAATTAAGTGATATAGAAACATTCCATCCAGATAGAATGGCATCAAGGATACTTGGTATGGGAGATGTTTTATCAATAATAGAAAAGGCAGAAGAAGCATTTGACGAACAAGAGGCAATAGAACTTGAAAAGAAATTAAAAAAACAGGAATTTGACTTAGATGATTATCTAAAACAATTAAGACAGATGAAAAAAATGGGTTCTTTTTCTTCTATATTAAAAATGATACCTGGTATGAACAAACTAGGAGATATAAAAGTAGATGATAAAGAATTTGTAAAAATAGAAGCTATGATTTGTTCAATGACAAAAAAAGAAAGAAGAAATCCAAGAATTTTAAATGGAAGTAGAAGACAAAGAATAGCAAAAGGTTCAGGAACAACAGTGCAAGATATTAATAAATTTATGAAATCTTTTGAAATGACACAAAAAATAATGAAGCAAATGCAAAATAAAAAAGGTGGAATGAAAAACGCATTGAAGGGCTTAAATATGAATGACTTAAAGAACCTAAAAATCTAGTTATTAAATTTTTAATATATATAAATTTAGATTTTGGGAGATACTAACTTCTAAGGTCTAAGAACCAAATCGGAGGTGAACTTTAAAAATGGTAAAAATCAGACTAAAAAGAGTAGGAAAGAAAAAAGCTCCTTTTTATCACATTGTAGTTGCAGATTCTAGGGCTCCTAGAGATGGAAAGATAATAGAGCAAATTGGAACTTATGATCCTATGCAAGATCCAGCAGTTGTTACATTAGATAAAGAAAAATGCGACCAATGGATAAAAAATGGTGCTAGACCAACAGACATTGTCAAAGCATTAATAGCTAAGGCATAAATAAAACATCATGCATTATAAATGCATAAGAAGGGAATGATTCAAAACATGAAAGACGTTTTACAAACGATTATTGAGACTTTAGTAGAAGATAAGTCACAAATACAAATTAACGAAGTTGATGGAGAAAAAAGCACTATATTTGAAGTAAAAGTTGCAGAAAATGATATGGGCAGAGTAATTGGAAAAGAAGGAAGAATAGCAAAAGCAATAAGAACAATCTTTAAAGCAATAGGAGCAAAAGAACAGAAGAAAATTACAATCGAATTTATAGACTAATAGCATTTACCTAAAATTTGGAGGAAAGAATGCAGAAATTATTAGAAATAGGTCAAATAGTAAACTCATATGGAATAAAAGGTTTTTTAAAAGTTGTACCTTATACAGACGATATCACAAGATTTGATAGTTTAAAAACAATATACATTGAAAAAAATAAGAAACTTGAAGAAATGCAAATAGAAGAAGTTAGATATCATAATAATTTAGTTTTACTAAAACTAAAAGGAATTGATGATATAAATGATACTCTTAGGTATAAAAATTGCTATATAAAGATAGATAGAAAAGATGCAGTAGAGCTTCCTAAAAATAGCTATTTTATAGTTGATTTAATAGGACTAGAAGTTTATACTGAAGAAGGAACTTTAATAGGAACTTTGGTAGATGTATTTCCAACAGGAAGTAATGATGTATATGTTGTAAAGGATGAACTTGGAAAACAAATTTTATTACCTGCAATAGGAGATGTAATAAAAAATGTACAACTAGAAAATAAAAAAATGATAGTACATTTAATAGAAGGTTTAGGAGAAGATAAATGAAATTCAGTGTGCTTACACTTTTTCCAGAAATGTTTGATGTAATTAAAACAAGTATAATTGGAAAAGCAATAGAAAACAAAACTATTGAATTAGAGCTTGTTAATATTAGAGACTTTTCTAAAAACAAACATAAAAAAGTTGATGATACACCTTATGGCGGTGGAGCCGGTATGGTAATGGTGCCAGATGTTGTATATGATGCTTATGAATCAGTAAAGACTAAAAATTCAAAAGTTATATACTTATCACCACAAGGTAAAACTTTAAATCAAAAAAAGGTAGAAGATTTAAGCAAAGAGAACCACATCATACTACTTTGTGGGCATTATGAGGGAATTGACCAAAGAGTTTTAGACGAGATTGTAGACGAAGAGATTTCCATTGGAGATTATGTTTTAACAGGTGGAGAAATACCAGCAATGGTAGTTATAGATGCAGTATCAAGATATATTCCAGGAGTAATAAGTAAGGATTCAATAAATGAAGAAAGCTTTGCAAATGATAATTTATTAGAATACCCACAATATACAAGACCTGAGGAATTTCATAATATGAAAGTTCCAGAAGTACTGCTCAGTCGGCCATCATAAAAACATAGAAAAATGGAGATATGACAAATCTTTAGAAATAACAAAGAAAAAAAGACCAGATTTAATAAATAAAAAAAGTAAGGAGGAAGAATAATGGACATAATAAAGTCTATTGAACACGAACAGTTAAAAGATAAAGTTCCAGAATTAAAAGTTGGAAATACTGTTAGGGTTCACGCAAAAATAAAAGAAGGAAACCGTGAAAGAATCCAAGTTTTCGAAGGAATTATAATTAAAAAACAAGGTGGAGGAGTAAATGAAACATTTACAGTAAGAAAAATTTCTTA
>CANRFH010000056.1 GCA_947629835.1 uncultured Clostridia bacterium
GTACACAGAAGGTGACTTAGGGGTTGACTTTTTTGTTTTTCTTTTAGCTTTACTTCTTTTTGCCATTGGTTAACCCTCCTATATATTTTGCCATTGGCAATTTACATATAATTATACCTTGTTTTTTATAATAATGCAAATTATAAGTTTTTATTCTAACTCAAACGCACCAGTATATAACTGATAATATGTTCCTTTTTGTGCAATTAATTCGTCGTGATCTCCTCTTTCAATAATCTTACCGTGGTCTAATACAATTATTGCCTTTGAATTTCTTACTGTTGAAAGTCTATGTGCTATTACAAATACAGTTCTTCCATCCATTAATTTATCCATTCCATCTTGTACTATTTTTTCTGTTCTAGTGTCTATGCTTGATGTTGCCTCATCTAGTATCATAACAGGTGGGTTATCTAATGCTGCCCTTGCTATTGAAAGTAACTGTCTCTGTCCTTGTGAAAGATTTGCTCCATCTCCTGATAAAAATGTATCATATCCATTTGGAAGTCTCATAATAAAATCATGAGCATTTGCAAGTTTTGCAGCCTCTATAACTTCTTCATCAGTTGCTTTATCGTTTCCATATTTTATATTATCCTTTATAGTACCTGTGAAAAGATTTGTATCTTGAAGTACCATTCCAAGTGAACGTCTTAAATCATCTTTTCTAATCTTATTTATATTTATTCCATCATACCTTATTTTTCCATCTTCAATGTCATAAAAACGATTCAAAAGATTTGTTATAGTAGTTTTTCCAGCACCAGTTGCTCCAACAAATGCTATCTTTTGACCAGGTTTTGCATATAGGCTTATATCGTGAAGTACTAATTTATCTGGCTCATATCCAAAATCTACATTAGTTAATTCTATGTGTCCTTTTAACTCTACATATTCTAATCTTCCATCATGATGTGGATGTTTCCAAGCCCAGATACCTGTTCTCTTATCTGTTTCAGTCAATACTCCATTTTCATATTTTGCATTTACCAAAGTTACATATCCATTATCTTGTTCTGGTTCTTCATCCATAAGTTCAAAAATTCTCTTTCCTCCGGCTAGCGCCATTATTACAGAGTTTATTTGTTGAGAAATTTGTCCTATTGGTCTTGTAAATGTTTTACTTAATTGTAAAAAGGAAACTATTAATCCTATTGAAATATTTCCAATTCCATTTACAGCAAGTATTCCTCCAACTATTGCAACTAAAGAATATTGCAAATTTCCTAATGCAACTAATGTTGGCATCAATATATTTGCAAACTTATTTGCATTATATGCTTGTTCAAAAAGGTCTTCATTAATTTTATCAAAATTTACTTTTGCCCTATCTTCATAGCAAAATACTTTTACAACTTTTTGTCCATTAATCATTTCCTCAATGTATCCATTAACTTTACCAACTGCTTGTTGTTGTCTTATGAAATATTTAGAGCTTTTTCCTACTATTTTTTTAGTTATAAATAGCATTATAAACAATGAAACAACTACAGTCATTGTCAAATAAATATTTGAAACAGCCATAGCAATAAATACTACAACTATTGTCATTATAGATGCTAGTAATTGTGGAAAGCTCTGTGAAATCATTTGATTTAACGTATCTGCATCGTTTGTATAATGACTCATAATATCTCCATGAGTGTGTGTATCAAAATATTTTATAGGTAATCTTTGCATCTTTTCAAACATATCATCACGAATCTTTTTTAAAGTTCCTTGTGATATTCTAACCATTACTCTGGTATAAATAAAAATTGTAAGTACCCCAAGAATATATAATATAGCCATCACGCCTACTGCCTTAAAGAAAGGTGCTAATACTGGGTTTTCTTGCCCTATTAATGGAGTTATATAATTATCTATTAAATTTTCTAGATATAAAGATGCTGCTGTGTTTGCAATAGTGTTCACAATGATACATATTACAACTATTACAAGAAAAACTTTATTGCTTTTTGTCATATACCCAAAAACTCTTTTTGCAGTTTTTAAATCTAATTTTGGTCTAGGAGTACCTTGTTTGTTATTCTCCATCAGTATTTCCTCCTTTCGTTTGTGACTCATATACATCCTTGTAAATCTCATTGCTCTCTAAAAGTTCCTTATGTGTTCCAAATCCATTTATTTCTCCATTATCCATTATGATAATTTTATCTGCATCCTCTACTGATGAAACTCTTTGGGCAATTATAATCTTTGTAGTGTTAGGTAATTCTTCTTTAAATGCTTTTCTTATTAAGCTATCTGTTTTTGTATCAACAGCACTTGTAGAATCGTCTAGAATTAATATTTTTGGTTTTTTAAGTAATGCCCTTGCAATACAAAGTCTTTGTTTTTGTCCTCCTGATACATTCGTTCCACCTTGTTCTATATATGTATCATATTTGTCTGGAAATTGCATTATGAACTCATCAGCTTGTGCTCTTTTACAAGCCTCTACTAATTCTTCATCTGTTGCATTTTCATTTCCCCAACGTAAATTTTCCTTTATAGTTCCTGAGAATAATACATTTTTTTGTAATACCATTGCAACTTGATTTCTTAATGCTTTTATATCATAATCTCTTACATCTATTCCTCCAACTTTGACGCATCCTTCTGTTACATCATATAGTCTTGGAATTAGTTGTACAAGTGTCGTTTTTGCACTTCCTGTTCCACCTATTATTCCTATTGTTTCTCCTGTCTTTATATTTAAGTTTACATCTTTTAAACATAGCCTATTTTTATCATTTACATAGCTAAAACTTACATTCTCAAATGAAATATCTCCATTTTTTACTTCATATATAGGGTTATCGTTATCTTTTAAATCACTTTCTTCATCTAGAATCTCTACTATTCTTTCTGCTGATGCTCTTGATATCATAATCATAACAAGTACCATTGAAAGCATCATAAGAGACATAAGCATTTGCATAGCATAAGAAATCATACTTGTTAATTCTCCTGTTGTTAATGATGTATTTATTATTAATTGTCCTCCAATGAGAGAAATTAAAACTATAACTACATCAACTGTAAATTGCATTAATGGGCTATTTAAAGCTACTAATTTTTCTGCCTTTGAAAAATTAATAAAAATTCTATTAGAAGTTTCGTTGAATTTCTTTATTTCTTTATCTTCTGTTACATAAGATTTTACAACTCTTATTCCTCTTACATTTTCTTCTACTCTCTCATTTAAGTCATCATATATCTTGAAAGTTTTTTCAAATAATGGGTGAGCTTTTGTTGCAATTATATATAGGCCAACTGCTAAAAACGGCGTCATTATTAAAAATATTAAAGATATTTTTGCACTTACACTAAATGACATTATTAATGAAAATATTAAAAGTAATGGGCTTTTTATTGCAGTTCTTATAATCATTTGAAAAGCCATTTGTACATTCATTACATCAGTTGTATGTCTTGTAACAATACTTGCTGTTGAAAATTTATCTATATTTGAAAAAGAAAAATCTTGAACATTATAATAAATGCTCTTTCTTAAATTCTTTCCAAATCCTGCTGATGCTTTTGA
>CANRFH010000057.1 GCA_947629835.1 uncultured Clostridia bacterium
TATTTAATTTTTTTAAACCGCTTTTTTAGGGGTTTTATTTGTTATGTGGAATTTCCTATATTATTTTTCAAACTTTTCCTCCAATTTTTATATTTTATATTGTATCATTGATATGATTTTTATTCAAGTATGTAATACTATTATTCTATCATTTCCAAATAAATCTTTTTTACATTCAATGTCCTTATATTTTTCTGTCTTTTTTGCAATATCTATTACTTCCTCTCTTTGGTCATATCCTATTTCAAGTGCAATTATCCCGCCAGATTTTAAGTAATTATATCCTTCATTTATAATGATATTATAAAACTTTAACCCGTCCTCTCCTCCATCTAAGGCAAGTTTAGGTTCGTACTTTAAGTTATATTCTTTAATAACTTCTGATTTTATATATGGAGGGTTTGAAACTATAATATCAAATTTATCATTAATATTTTCAAACATATCACTTTGAATAAAATTAATAGTCTTATTTTCTAATAATCTACTTTCATTTTTTCTTGCAATCTCTAATGCTTTATTATTTATATCTGTTGCTGTGATATTTACATTTTCTAAGTACTTTGCAAGTGATATTGCAATTATTCCGCTTCCTGTGCATAATTCCAATATATCTTTTTTATTTTGCTCTTTGATTAAAGAAATCATTTCTTCTACTAAAATTTCAGTATCACTTCTTGGAACTAAGACATCTTCGTCTACAAAGAATTCCATCTTCATAAACTCTTTTTTATGAGTTAAATATTGCACAGGATATCCATTCGAAATCTTTTCTATTCCATCTTGAAATTTTTTTATATCCTCATCCTTTATCTCTCTATCATAGTAAATAATCAAATCGTCTTTACTTATACCTAGAATATCTGCTAAAAGTATTCTTGCCTCTAATGATGCATCCTCTCTTTTATATTCGTTTAAAGTTTTGATTCCATTTGATAAAATCTCTTGAACTTTCATACTATTTCTCCGAATTAGATCGTAATCTTTAACATCTGTTATCTTACATTTTGCAAATGTTCCAATAGGTATTTCTTTTTCTTTTTTTATAAATACTAAACCATCTTCATCTGGTACATCCATATATGTTCTTCCGATATAATATTTATTGTCAAAGCTTGTGCTTTCAATGATTACATCATAAGTGTTATTTATCTTTTGTTCTAGATTTTTTCTAGATATTTCTTTTTGAATGCTCATTATTTTTCTATGTCTTGCTTTTTTTGTCATATAGTGTATCTGGTCTTTTAATCTTGATGCAGGTGTTCCGGTCTTCTTTCGAATACATAAATACACCTAGTTTATCAAATGAAGTATCTTGCACAAACTCATATAATTCTTCAAAGTCATCCTTAGTTTCTCCTGGAAATCCAACAATTAAAGTAGTTCTTAGAATTACATCTGGTATTTCTTTTCTAATTTTTTTAATCACACTATTTATACTATCTTTATCACTTTTTCTATTCATTCTTTTTAAAACTTTATTAGAAATATGTTGAATTGGCATATCAAAATAATTACATATCTTATCATTTTTCTTAACAACTTGAATTAATTCATCTGTTATCGTTTCTGGATATGCATATAAAAATCTTATCCATTTTATTCCATCAATTTTACAAAGTTCTTCTAAAAGTTCTGCAAGACAAGGTTTTCCATATATATCTATTCCATATTTTGTTGTATCTTGCGCAATAACTATAAGTTCTTTTATTCCTTTTTTAGAAAGCTCTTTTGCTTCTTCTAAAATCTTTTCTTTTCTTCTTGATATATACTTTCCTTGGATATATGGTATAGCACAATATGTACAATTATTACTACATCCTTCTGCTATTTTTAAGTATGCATAGTTGTTTCCTGTTGTAATTACTCTATTTTTAAAATCTAACTTTGAATTAGTTAAATTATCTTCATTTATTAAAGCTTTTATCTTGTCCCACATTTTGTCATATTCTTTAATTGAAATAAATAAATCGACCTCTGGAATAAGTTTTTCTAAATCTTCCTTATATCTTTCTACTAAGCAACCAATAACTATTAAATATTTGCATCTTTTATTTTTATATTCTGCCATTTCAAGTATTGTATCTATTGCCTCTTGTTTAGCACTTTCAATAAAACCACAGGTGTTTATAACAATAATATCTGCTTTTGTTTCGTCATTTACAATATTAAAGTTATTTTCTTTAAACATTCCAATTACTTCTTCGGTCACAACTAAATTTTTTGAGCAACCTAAAGAAACAAATCCTACATTCATTTTCTTCTCCTTCATAAGGTAAATTTTTCCATTCTTTAAACAAATATCAGGTGGCTAATTTTATTTATTAGCCACCTAAAACTTTTATTCTTGACTTAAATTATATTTTTCTCTTGGTGCATAACTTGTATGTAGAAGCTGATGTGCCATATGTCCTCCTGGCTCTCCTATATATTCTTTATATGCTTCTTTTAAGTATGGATTTTCATGTGATTTTCTAATAGTGCTCTTTTCGTCTATTTTATATATAGATTTTGCACGTTTTTCAAATATATTTACATTGCTTCTTGTTTTTGAAGATTTAATAGGTTGACCTCCACCTAGTATGCATCCTCCGGGGCAAGACATTACTTCTAAGAAGTCATAATCTGCTTTTCCGTTTTTTAAATCTTCCATAACTCTTCTTGCATTGCTAAGTCCTGAAACTACTGCAATTCTTACATCTTTTCCTGCTATATTTACTACTGCTTTCTTTATTCCTTCTTCTCCTCTTACATCTTCAAATTCTATTTTTTCTAATGTATTTCCTTCTAGCAATTCTTTTGCAGTTCTTAAAGCTGCCTCCATAACTCCACCTGTTACTCCGAAGATCGCTCCTGCTCCTGTTGCTTCTCCCATAGGATCATCAAAGTTTGAGTCTTCTATTTCTGCAAATTCTATATTTGCTTGTTTTATCATTCTTGCAAGTTCTCTTGTTGTTATTACTGCATCTACATCGTCTAGTCCTTCTACTCCTTGCATGTCATCTCTTGTTCTTTCAAATTTCTTTGCAACACAAGGCATAACAGATACAACAAATATCTTGCTTGGATCTATGTTATTTTTCTTAGCATAGTATGACTTGATTATTGCTCCAAACATTTGATGTGGTGATTTGCAAGATGATAGGTGATCTAAGAATTCTGGATAATTCATTTCAATAAATCTTATCCAAGCTGGGCAACAAGATGTAGTCATAGGTAATACTCCACCATTTTTGATTCTATCAATAAATTCTGATGCTTCTTCCATTATTGTAAAATCTGCACCTGTATTTGTGTCAAATACTTTATCAAATCCTAGTTTCTTTAAAGCTGTTACCATTTTTCTATCTACATTTGTTCCAATTGGCATACCAAACTCTTCT
>CANRFH010000058.1 GCA_947629835.1 uncultured Clostridia bacterium
ATAAAAAATGGAGGAATTAAGATTGGCAATAGGTGATATAATTGTCGGCTTAGATATCCGGAACTTCTAAGGTATCTGCTATTGTGGGTGAGGTAAATAACTTCAATCAAATTGAAATAATTTCAATGTCAAAATGTAAATGCCGAGGAATCCAAAAGGGCAAAATAATAGACGAAGATGATATAAGTTTATCAATAGCCAAAACAATTCAAGATGCTGAAGATGAAGCCAATTTAAAGATACACTCTGCTTATGTTACAATTCCAGGTAAATATATTACTATAGTACAAAATAGTATTATGAAGGAAGTAAAAGACAAATATGCAGGAATATCAGTAAAAGACGTTGGTGCAAGTATAATGCAAGTCAAGGACATAGAAGTACCAGAAGGAAAAGTAATTATAGACATCGTCCCTGAATGTTTCATATTAGATAATGGAGAAAAAGTCCAAGATCCTGTCGGAGGTTTAAGTTCAAACTTTACACTTCAAGCTCAAGTTATTTTAGCAGATAAAGACTATATAAAAAAGATGACATCAATATTTAAAAAAGCAGGAATAGAGCTTGATGGAATGGTTCCAATAACCCTAGCAGAAAGAAATTTAGTTTTAGATAGAAATGAACTAAATGACAATATAATGCTTCTAGATGTAGGAGCAGGAAATATTGAAATCGGTGTGTTTGAAGGAAATAAATTTATATATACAAATACAATACCTCTTGGGGGAGATACAATTAGAAGAGATATAGAAATTGTTTTAAATATATCGTCAGAAGAAGCCGACAAACTAAAAAGACAATATGGACTAGCCTTAAAATCATTTATTGACAATGATAATGATATATTCCTAAATACATATAAAGGAGAAACAAAAAATAAGACAATCAAAAGCTCAGAACTAATAGAGATAATAGAAGCTAGAATTGAAGAAATGTTCTCTTTGATAAATAAAGATATAATAAATCAAGGAATAAAACAAAGAATTAATAATGTTGTTTTAACAGGACAAGGAATAACAAACATAAATAAAAGCGATGTAGCTGGAAAAATAGCACTGAATATACCAGTGAAAATAGCAACAGGAAGGCTAATAAGTACAATAAAACCAAGTTATAGAACAGTTTATTCATTAGTTAGATATGTTGCTTCAAAGCCATTTTCAAAATCCGTAGCAAGTACGATAGATGTAACAAGTGATGAAAATATCTTTAAAACGATATTAGAGAGAATAAAAGAATTTTTTTATAGTTAATGTTAAGGGAGGAAGAAGTTTATGTTAGAGTATGATGAAATGGAGAGAACACCTGAGGAAACAGCAGTAATAAAGGTAATTGGCGTCGGAGGAGCTGGAAACAATGCTGTAAATAGAATGATAGAAAGCGGAATAAAAGGAGTAGAATTTATTTCAGTAAATACAGATAGACAAGCATTAAAACAATCTAATGCTAGTACAAAAATACAAATAGGAGAAAAAATAACAAGAGGATTAGGGGCAGGAGCTAATCCAGATATAGGAACTCAATCAGCTGAAGAAAATAAGACAGAAATAGCAGAAGCTCTAAGAGGAGCAGATATGGTATTCGTAACAGCTGGTATGGGCGGAGGAACAGGAACAGGAGCAGCCCCAATAGTTGCAAACGCAGCAAAAGAAATGGGAATACTTACAATTGGTGTAGTTACAAAACCATTCACATTCGAAGGTAAAAAAAGACTTGCACAAGCAGAACGTGGAGTAGAAAGTTTAAAAACAAAAGTAGATGCATTAGTTGTAATACCAAACGATAAATTATTACAAATAATAGATAGAAAGACATCAATGATAGATGCATTTAGAATGGCAGATGATGTATTAAGACAAGGTGTTCAAGGAATATCAGACTTAATAGCTAACCCAGGACTTGTAAACCTAGACTTTGCAGATGTTAAAACAATAATGCTAAATACAGGAATGGCACATATGGGAATAGGTAGAGCAACAGGAGAAAATAGAGCAGAAGATGCTGCAAAACAAGCAATACAAAGCCCATTACTAGAAACTTCAATAGAAGGTGCAAGAGGAGTAATTATAAATATTACAGGTTCAACATCATTAGGATTACAAGAAATTAATACAGCTGCTGAATTAGTACAACGCAGTGTAGATCCAGAAGCAAATATAATCTTTGGTACAGCCATAGACGAATCATTAGATGATGAAATCGTTATAACTGTAATTGCAACTGGATTCGATAAAGAAACTCCAATGTCAGGCATTGGTGTAGAAGAAATAGTTTCAAAGGCATGGGGAGATAAGAAGATAACATCAGTACCTATGTCAGAAACAAGTTCAAACGCAAACTCACAAGACCTAGATATACCATCCTTCCTAAGAAAGAACAAAGGAATTAAGTAAGACACAAGTAAAAAAGCTCTAACATTAAGTTAGAGTTTTTTTATTAATATATTTTTTACTTGTTGTGACATAAAGTATTACAAAAGCATTAAGAATATGTTACAAATTAATTACTTCTATTGACGAATAATGAAAAATATCTTAAAATAAAATTAAGATAACATAAAAATTGTCAAAAGAAAATAGAAAATTGAAGGAGAACAAAAGATGAAAAACGCTGTAACCCTAGAAGCTCTACACACACACACACACACACACAGATAGTATATTAGAAGAAAGATATAATATAAGTACAACACACAGGACTTATACTTTTTAAAGTATAAGTTTTGTGTGTTTTTTTAATGTGATTTTAATTTATTTAAATATATAAATTTAAAAAATTAAAATAATTCATTTGTTTTTCAAACTTTTCTTTTTTTGGAAATTATTTTAATGACAACATGAGTAATAAAACTTAGCTTATGTTGTCATTGGGTAATTTCTATATAAAAGGAAGGTAAGAAAAAACAAAAATAAAAAAAGGGAGGAAATCAAATGAAAGATTCAGAGAAGAAAATGATAATAATATTAATTATTGTCGCAGTATTAATAATAGGAGGAATAACTCTGCTCACAAGAAACAGAAGAAATGAAGAACCAGCAGGAGAAAATGAAACAAATGAACCAGTAGAAGAATTTGTACAAGTTTTAGATGATGGAACAAAACTAAATACAAGTGAGGAACTACATAAAACAAAAATGTTAGACGGATTAGAAATAAGTGACTTACAATTAACAGAAAGAGGAAATGAAACAGTGTTATTAGGAACAGTAAGAAATACGACAGATGCAGTACAAACATCAGTATTTAATATAACATTAATAGATAAAACAGGAAGTGAAATAACAACATTACAAGCATACATAGAAGGATTACAACCAGGAGCAAGTACAGAATTAAATGTAAGTACAACATTAGACTATGCAAATGCATATGATTT
>CANRFH010000059.1 GCA_947629835.1 uncultured Clostridia bacterium
ATATAATTTTCTTTTGGCATTGTTTGATGGAATGCTGTATCAAATACACCTACCATTGGAACTCCTGGCATTAATCTCTTGCATGCTTCTATTCCTAAGATTCCTGCTGGATTATGTAGTGGTGCAAGTGGTATACATTCTTTAACTTTTTCTATTACGTCATCTGTTATTACAACAGAGCTTGCAAATTTTTCTCCTCCATGAACTAATCTATGTCCAACTGCATCAATTTCTTTTAGGTCTTTTATAACTCCATATTCTGGATGAGTAAATTGTTCTAGAACAACTTTTATAGCTGCTTCGTGGTTCTCTACTGGGCATTCTATAAGATGTTTTTCTTCTCCAACTTTATGTGTTAGGAAAGAATTTCCTTGTCCTATTCTTTCAAAATTTCCTTTTGCAATAACTTCTTCATTTGTCATATCAATTAATTGATATTTTAAAGATGAGCTTCCTGAGTTTAAAACTAAAATTTTCATTTTTAAATCTTCCTTTCTTTAATTTTATATATTAAATTTTAATTACTGTGCTTGAACGCAAGTTAAAGCTATAACGCCTACAATATCTGATGCATAGCATCCTCTTGATAAATCATTTACTGGTTTTGCTAAGCCTTGACATAGTGGTCCATAAGCTTCTGCTTTTGCTAATCTTTGAACTAGTTTATATGATATATTTCCTGTATTTAAATCTGGGAATATCAATGTATTTGCTTTTCCTGCTACATTGCTACCTGGTGCTTTACTTTTTGCAACTTCTGGAATTATTGCAGCATCTAATTGTAATTCTCCATCAACAGATAGATTTGGTGCTTTTTCTTTAACAAGTTTTGTTGCATCTTTTACCTTGTCAACTAATTCAGAACTTGCACTTCCATAAGTAGAATATGAAAGCATTGCAATATTTGGTTTTTTGCCAATAAATTGTTCAAAACTTTTTCCAGATGCAATTGCAATTTCTGATAATTCTTCTGCATTAGGATTTTGATTTAATGCACAATCTGAAAATACAAAAGTTCCGGTTTTCTCCATATTTACAATTTGGTACACACATTATAAAAAAGGCAGATACAAGTTTTGTGTTAGGTGCTGTTTTTAAAATTTGAAGAGCTGGTCTTAATGTATCAGATGTAGAATGTGCCGCCCCAGAAACAAGTCCGTCAGCTCTATTTAATTTTACCATCATCACTCCGAAATAAACATTATCTAACATTAACTCTTTTGCCTTTTCCATTGTCATACCTTTTTCTTTTCTTAGTTCATAAAAAGCATTTACATATTCGTCATATTCTGCTGATTTTTTAGGATCTATTATTTTAGCTTTTGATAAATCTAATTCTTTTGTTTCTGCAAGATTTAGAATTTCTTCTTCATTTCCAATTAAAACAATATTTGCAAATTTTTCTTTTAAAACTGTATCAGCTGCTTCTAATACTCTAATATCATTAGTCTCTGGCAATATTATTGTTTTAATATCTTTTCTTGCTTTTTCCTTTATTCCTTCTATAAAAGACATATTTCCCCTCCATAATAAATTGATGTATCTATTATATATTAAAACTATATAAATTACAAGATTTAATATTAATTTTTATAATCTGAATTTAGAAAGCAGTTCTTTATAAGAACTGGGTTAATAGCAACTTACATAAATAAAAAATAAACCATTCTGCTATGCTAGGCTAATGGTTTATTTTTAAATCTTTATCTTGGCAAGACCACATATGTGGTTTGTCATTTCCTGTATTTATTATACACAGATAATTAAGAAATGTCAAATATTATTCAAATTAAATATAAAAATGTATATAAATCTAAATTCTAAAATAATTATCTACACCAAAATGTTCTGTTACTATATTTGTATTTTAAATTTGCATGCCTTTCAAATATTATTAATGTACTTTTTCCTTTCAAATATCCCATGAATGATGATACGCTCATTTTTGGTGGTATGCTTACATACATATGTACGTGATCTGGACATGCCTCTGCATTGATTACTTCTACTTCTTTTCTCCTACATAATTCTCTCAATATCATTCCTATTTCTCTTTTTAACGTTCCATATATTTCTTTTCTTCTATATTTTGGTGCAAATACTATATGATACTTGCATTCCCATGTTGTGTGTGCTAAACTATCTGTGTATGGACTTTTCATACGTCCCACTCCTTTCATTTTTATATTTTAAGCCGTCAAACTTAAAATATTATATCATGTTTGAGTGGGATTTTTGTTACCCTGTGCAAAACTATAAGTTTTCCGAGTCCCTCAGCATAGCTGGGGGTTAACTCTAAAATTAAAATAAAAGAAGAAACTCCTTGAAAGGAGTCTCTTCTTGCTAAATTAATTAAATGCAAACTTTCCAAAGTATTTTACTTTGGAGAGTTTTTGGAAGTTATTATCATAATTCAAAACATTTGTCTTACAGAATTTATAGCAAATTTTTGGTTGCTAAGTGCCTGTTCAAAAGTGATGTTATTGCAATTAAACATATGTCCTGTTCCTAATAATCTGTCTCCTGCCATTTCAAGTACTGATGTGGTACATTTCTCAAATAGAGGAGATAACTTAGAAACCTGCTCTTTATACATTCTTTCTGATTTTTTCGCCTTGCGCCTAATAATAACAATATACGCATAGAATACTAATGGTATAATTGCAAAAATTGCTAATGTGATGAAAAAAGGTGCCCACCCATAAAGAAAACTTTTCATTTTGTTATGCCTCCTTAATAAATATCTCTTTCGTTGTCTTCTTTTGATTTCTAGATTTTACTTATTTCCATACGCATCAGCAAAAGCAACTGCTATGCTTGTAACTCCACCTATCAGATATACATTACTACTATCATTGTTTATAGCTACTGCCGATGTAAAAAAGAAAATAATAAAGATAACTATAACTGACTTCCAACTCATTTTTAGCTTTCCTCCTAAAAAATTATTTTTAAAATTTGTTTTACTAATGCTGAAAAATTGAAGGTTACATTAATATGTATTTGTTAGTATTATATATCAGTTTGCATAAAATAGCAAGTATTTTATATTTAGTATAAAATACTTGCAAAAAAATGTTCGTTTTATGTTGCTTTTTATAAATATATATGTTAGACTATATGACATAGGAAATGAACATAGTAGTAGATATGTGTTGCCACTACACTTGATAACTTTTGTTATCAGAAAGTGAGGTGGTGTTTATGAGTTTTATACTATTTTTAATCTAT
>CANRFH010000060.1 GCA_947629835.1 uncultured Clostridia bacterium
TTAAGGTTTATTCTTGTGTTCTTTTTCTTCTGTTCTGGAATAGTCAAAATCTGTGATTTTTCCTATTCCACAAAAAATGTAGGCAAGAATACTTTTCTTACCTACATTTAGAATTATATACTTATCGTTTTATTGTTTTTCGATACTGATAAAGCTTTATTCTTAATTTCTTGACTCTACAAGAATCTTAATTCCAGTTCTATCCTCACCTTCTACTTCGACTTCTGCAAAAGCTGGTACACACACTAGATCTACTCCAGATGGTGCGACAAACCCCCTTGCTATTGCAACCGCCTTAATTGCCTGATTTAATGCTCCTGCTCCGATTGCTTGCATTTCTGCTTTGTTACTTTCCTTTACCAATCCAGCAATTGCTCCTGCTACTGAATTTGGATTTGATTTTGATGAAATTTTTAAAACTTCCATTGTTTGTGCCTCCTCTAATTTATTTTTTTGTTTCATTTGAACAATATTATTTATATTATATTTAAAATATATTGTCTAGTATTTTTGACTAAAAAAAGGAAGTTTCGGTCGCAAAAATCAAGGTTTTTCGACATTTTTTACATATTAATTCTTGTAATCTTTATTGTTCTATTTGTTTCGTCATTTATTTCAAACACGCAACCGGTTTAACATTGACTCTCCTTGTGCAATTTTATATTTCTCTGGAAGAGTTGTTAAAAATCTTTTTAAAGACGCATCTATATCCATTCCTATAACTGATTTTTTAGGTCCTGTCATACCTATATCTGTTATATATGCTGTTCCTTTATCTAGTAGCTTTTCATCTGCTGTTTGGATATGAGTATGTGTTCCAAATATAGCAGTTACTTTTCCATCTAAATGATATCCCATTGCTACTTTTTCTGCTGTTGCCTCTGCATGGAAATCAACTATTATTATATCTGCTTTTCCTTCTATCTCTTTTAATATTTCATTAGCTTTTATAAAAGGGTTCTCTGAAAGTACATTTACTTCTGTTCTTCCTATAAGATTTATTACAGCTATTTTTTTGCCCTTACATTCATAAATTCCATATCCTTTACCTACAACTCCTTCTGGATAATTTGCAGGTCTTATTAACTTTGGATCATCTATAAATGTAAATATTTCTTTCTTTCCCCAAGTGTGATTTCCCATTGTAACAACATTTGCCCCGCATTTAATAATTTTATCAAATGCTTTTTTGGTAATACCCATTCCATCTGCAACATTTTCTCCGTTTACAATTATAAAATCTATCTTATATTCTTTTTTTATATTTTCTATTTCTTCTGCTAATTTGTTTAATCCTAATTCTCCAACTAAATCACCTATTGCTAAAATATTCATTTGAAAAGATCATTCCTTTCTAAATCTTAAAATTTTATATTAATATAATACTATAAATTAAGAGTTAAAGCAAGTATATAGCAATAAAAAAAGCAACTAACAGCATAATTGCTTGTTAATTGCTTTAATTTTATTTTGCATACTCAATTGCTCTTGATTCTCTTATAACATTTACTTTTATTTGTCCTGGATATTCCATTTCATCTTCTACTCTCTTTGCAATATTTCTAGCCATTATTGTCATATCTTCTTCTGAAACCTTATCAGGTTTAACAATGATTCTGACTTCACGACCAGCTTGTATTGCATAAGATTTGTCAACTCCTTCAAATGAATCTGCAACCTCCTCTAGTTTTTCTAGTCTCTTTATGTATGCTTCTAATGTCTCTCTTCTTGCACCTGGACGTGATGCAGAGATTGCATCAGCTGCTTGTACTAAAACTGCTTCTAATGTTTGTGGCTCAACATCTTCATGATGTGCCTCAACTGCATTTATTACTAAAGGATTTTCTTTGAATTTTTTAAGTATTTCTACACCTATTTCTACGTGTGTTCCTTCCATATCATGGTCAAGAGCTTTTCCTATATCATGCAAAAGTCCTGCTCTTGCAGCTCTCTTACTGTCTAGTCCTAGTTCTTCTGCCATAATTCTTGCAAGGTTTGATACTTCTATTGAGTGATTCAAAACATTTTGTCCATAACTTGTTCTGTATTTTAATTTTCCTATTAATTTGATAAGTTCTGGATTTAAGCCCATAACACCTGTTTCAAGAGTTGCTCTTTCTCCTTCTGATTTTATAGTTTCAGCAACTTCTTCTTTTGCCTTTTCAACCATTTCTTCGATTTTTGCTGGGTGTATTCTTCCGTCTTCTATAAGTTTCTCTAATGCGATTTTTGCGACTTCTCTTCTTAATGGGTCAAAACCAGATAAAACAACTGCTTCTGGAGTATCATCAATAATTAAATCAATTCCTGTTAATGTCTCTAATGCTTTAATATTTCTACCTTCTCTACCTATAATTCTTCCTTTCATTTCATCACTTGGAAGAGCAACAATAGATACAGTAGTTTCTGATGTATGATCAGCTGCACATTTTTGTATTGTATATGTCAAAATTTCTCTAGCGTTTTTGTTAGCCTCCTCTTTTGCTCTGTCAGTCATATCTTTTATTAATGCTGCTTTCTCAGAAGTCATTTGTTTTTCAAGCTCTGATAAAATTTGTGCTTTAGCTTCTTCCTCTGTTAATCCTGATATTCTTTGTAGTTCTTCTAATTCCCTATCATACATATCCTGTAACTCGTTTTTTCTTCTTTCAATTTCTTGATTTTTTCTTTCAAGTTCTCTTTCTTTTTGTTCAAAATGCTCTGCTTTTTTATCAAGATTTTCTTCTTTTTGTATAAGTCTTTTCTCTTGAGCTTGTACTTCGCCTCTTCTTTCCCTAATCTCTTGATCTAGTTCATTTCTAGATTGCATTATTTCCTCTTTAGCTTTGAAAATTTCTTCTTTTTTAATGTTTTCAGCTTCTTTATTTGCAAGATCTATTAATCTTTGTGCCTCACTTTCAGCACTTGCAATTTTTGATTCAGCAATTTTCTTTCTTATTACTATACCTATTGGAATAAATATTATTCCAGAGATTAGGACAGTGGCGATTAT
>CANRFH010000061.1 GCA_947629835.1 uncultured Clostridia bacterium
CGTACAACGTTCGCAAAAATTGGCGACAGCATTGAAATGCCAAATTTCATTAAAGTGCAAAAAGACTCTTATGAATGGTTCTTAAAAGAAGGACTAGGAGAAGTATTAAGAGACATTTCACCAA
This sequence comes from uncultured Clostridia bacterium, assembly GCA_947629835.1. Lineage (GTDB taxonomy): Bacteria > Bacillota > Clostridia > TANB77 > CAG-508 > JAAWPK01. Next base: position 125 of record CANRFH010000061.1, read on the forward strand.
TAGTAGACTATTCAGGAAATCTTGTACTAGAATTTTTTGACTACTATATGGAAGACAAAACAAAATATTCATTAGAGGAAACAAAGGAAAGAGATGCAACATATTCATCAAGATTACATGTAAAAGTTAGATTAATCAACAGAGAAACAGGAGAAATAAAAGAGCAAGAGATTTACCTAGGTGATTTCCCTATAATGACAGATAGTGGAACATTTGTAATCAATGGTGCAGAAAGGGTTATAGTAAGCCAATTAGTACGTTCACCAGGATGCTATTATGCATCAGATTTTGATAAAACAGGTAAAAAAATCTATACATCAACTGTAATGCCAATAAGAGGTGCTTGGATAGAATATGAGACAGATGCAAATGATGTATTCTATGCAAGAGTTGATAGAACAAGAAGATTACCAGTAACAACTCTTTTAAGAGCATTAGGATTAGTTACAAATGAACAAATCCTAGAAATGTTTGGAGAAGATGAAAAATTACTTGCAACATTCCAAAAAGATACAACAACTAACCAAGACGAAGCTTTAATTGAAATATATAAAAAGCTAAGACCAGGAGAGTTGCCATCAGTAGAAGCTGCAAGAAATTTATTTAATGGCTTATTCTTTGATGATAGAAGATATGACTTAGCAAAAGTTGGAAGATACAAATTCAACAAAAAACTAGGTTTAGCTTCAAGAATAACAAATCAAGTAGCATTTGATGATATAGTAAATGAAGAAACAGGAGAAATCTTAGTTTCAAAAGATACAGTTATCACAAGTGAAATGGCACGTAAAATACAAGATAGTGGAATAAATATTGTAAATGTAAAAGTAGACGACAAAAAAGTAAGAATAATCGGAAATGGTACAGTTGATATTCATAACGTTGTAGATATAAATTTAAGTGACTTAAACATAAAAGAAGAAGTTAATTACGCAGTATTAAAACATATATTAGAAGTAACTAACAAAAAAGACTTAAAGAAAGCAATAAAAGAAAGTTTAGGAGAGTTAATTCCAAAACATATAACAACAGAAGATATAATAGCATCAGTTAATTACCTATTAAACTTAGAGCACAATTTAGGATCAGTAGATGATATTGACCATTTAGGAAATAGACGTATAAGAAGCGTTGGAGAGTTATTGCAAAATCAATTTAGAATAGGATTAACAAGACTAGAAAGAGTTGTAAGAGAGAGAATGACAATACAAGACCTAGACATAGTAACTCCACAAACACTAATCAATACAAAGCCTATAACATCTTCAATTAGAGAATTCTTTGGAAGTTCACAACTTTCACAATTTATGGATCAAACAAACCCATTATCAGAATTAACACATAAAAGAAGAATATCAGCATTAGGGCCAGGAGGACTTTCTCGTGAAAGAGCAGGATTCGAAGTAAGAGACGTACACTATACACACTATGGAAGACTTTGCCCAATAGAATCACCAGAAGGACCAAACATAGGACTAATTTCTGCATTATCTTCATTTGCTATAATCAATGAATATGGATTCATAGAGACACCATATAGAAAGATAGATCCAAAAACACATAAAGTAACAGACGAAATAGTATATATGGCAGCTTATGACGAAGATGGATATGCAATAGCACAAGCAAATGAACCAATAGGAAAAGACGGAAAATTTGTAAATAAAAAAATAAAAGTAAGATATTTAGACGAAGTAACAGAAGTATCAGCAGATCAAGTAGACTATATGGATGTATCACCAAAACAATTAGTATCAGTTGGTGCAGCTATGATACCATTCTTGGAGCACGACGATGCAAACCGTGCACTTATGGGTGCAAACATGCAACGTCAGGCAGTTCCACTTATGATAACAGATTCACCAATAGTTGGAACAGGAATAGAGTACAAAGCTGCAAAAGATTCAGGAATAATGATACTTGCAAAATCAAATGGTACAATCAAAAAAGTAACAGGTGATGAAATCACATTAGAGACAACAAAAGGAGAAATTGAAACATATAAACTACGTAAGTTCAAGAGAACAAATGGTGGAACTTGTATAAATCAAAAACCAATAGTAGTAAAAGGTGAAAAAGTTAAAGCAGGAGACGTTATAGCAGATGGACCTTCTACACAAAATGGAGAAATGGCACTTGGTAAAAATGTTATAATAGCATTTACAACTTGGGAAGGTTATAACTATGAGGATGCTATACTTCTAAGTGAAAGATTAGTTAAAGAAGATGTATACACATCAATTCATATTGAAGAATACGAATGTGATTGTCGTGATACAAAACTTGGACCAGAGGAAATAACAAGAGATATACCAAACGTAGGAGAAGATGGACTAAAAGATTTAGACGAAAATGGAATAATCAGAATTGGTGCAGAAGTAAGACCTGGTGATATATTAGTTGGAAAGGTTACTCCAAAGGGAGAAACAGAACTTACAGCAGAAGAAAGATTACTTCGTGCAATATTTGGAGAAAAAGCTAGAGAAGTAAGAGATACATCACTTCGTGTACCACACGGAGAATCTGGAACAATAGTAGATGTAAAAGTCTTCACAAGAGAGAATTCTGATGAATTAGGTCCAGGCGTAAATCAAGTAATAAGATGCTATATAGCTCAAAAGAGAAAAATATCTGTTGGAGATAAGATGGCAGGACGTCATGGAAACAAAGGTGTTATATCAAGAATATTACCGGTTGAAGATATGCCATTTATGCCAGATGGAACTCCAGTAGATGTAGTTCTAAACCCTCTTGGTGTTCCTTCACGTATGAACTTAGGTCAAGTTTTAGAGGTACATTTAGGAGCAGCAGCAAAAGCATTAGGAATGAAAGTTGCAACACCAGTATTTGATGGTGCAACTGAAGAAGAAATAGTAGAATTACTTAAAAAGTCTGGTTTATCAGAAGATGGAAAAACAATACTATATGATGGAAGAACAGGAGAACCATTTGATAAGCCAATAACAGTAGGAGTAATGTATATGCTAAAACTACACCACTTAGTAGATGACAAGATACATGCTCGTTCTACTGGACCTTACTCATTAGTTACTCAGCAACCACTTGGTGGTAAAGCTCAATTCGGTGGACAGAGATTCGGAGAAATGGAAGTTTGGGCACTAGAAGCTTATGGTGCTTCACATACACTTCAAGAGATGCTAACTGTAAAATCAGACGACGTTGTAGGAAGAATTAAGACTTATGAAGCAATAGTTAAAGGAGAGAATATCCCTGAACCAGGAGTTCCAGCAGGTTTCAAAGTATTAATAAAAGAATTACAAAGTTTAGGACTAGATGTAAGGTTATATTCAAAAGAAGGCAGAGAACTAGAACTTAAAGAAAGTATAGACGACGGAATAGACTTTAATTTAGACAGAGGACAAAAATCTAAGATGCAAGAAATAAGCGAAGAAGAACTAGCAGATGGCTATGTAGAAGAAACACCTGATGGAGAAATGCTAGACGAAGACGAAGAATACAATGACGAAGATGAGGAAATAGATGATGAAAACTTTTTAGATGATGAAGGCATTATAGATGACGATAACGAAATCTTCGATAATGATTTAGCAGATGAAAACATTGAAGACGATCAAGACATTGATTAAAAAAATTAATAAGGAGGTCTATTAATTCATGGACGAATTAGAATTGTTTGATAAATTAAAAATAGGACTTGCATCTGATGAAAAAATAAGAGAATGGTC
>CANRFH010000062.1 GCA_947629835.1 uncultured Clostridia bacterium
GGACCAGAACTTAAAATGTATCAATGCGGATTACCTAAAGAAATGGCAGTAGAATTATTCAAACCATTTGTTATGAAGGAGCTTGTAAAACGTAATATTGCTCATAATATCAAAAACGCTAAAAGAATGGTAGAAAGATTAAGACCAGAAGTATGGGATATACTTGAAGAGGTTATAAAAGACCATCCAGTATTATTAAACCGTGCGCCAACACTTCACAGACTAGGTATTCAAGCATTTGAACCAGTTCTTGTTGAAGGTAGAGCAATAAAATTACATCCATTAGTATGTACTGCATTTAACGCAGACTTCGATGGAGACCAAATGGCAGTTCACGTTCCACTATCACCAGAAGCACAATCAGAAGCTAGATATTTAATGTTATCAGTAAATAACTTACTTAAACCACAAGACGGAAAACCAGTAACAGTACCAACACAAGATATGATCTTAGGAAGTTATTACTTAACAATGCAAGTAGATGGTGAAAAAGGTGAAGGAATGTACTTCAAAGATGAAGACGAAGCATTACTTGCTTATCAAAATGGTGATTTGGAATTACATGCAAAAATTAATGTAAGAAGAAGCAAAGAAATAGATGGTACTGTTGTAACACAAAAAGTTGAGACAACAGTAGGAAGAATAATCTATAACCAAGGAATTCCACAAGACTTAGGTTTTGTTGATAGAAGCAAAGAAGAAAATCTATTAAAATTAGAGATAGATTTCCCAGTAATAAAGAAAAACTTAGGAACAATAGTTGCTAAATGTATAAATAAACACGGATTTAGCAAAACAGCAGAAGTTCTAGATTATATAAAATCTATTGGATATAAATATTCAACAAAAGGAGCAATCACAGTATCTGTTGCAGACGTAAGCGTTCCAGAAGCTAAGAAAGAAATTTTAGCAAAAGCTGAAGAGGAAGTAGATAATGTAACAAAACAATACAAACGTGGATTAATAACAAACGATGAAAGATACTTATCTACAATCCAAATATGGGAAAAAGTTACAGATGACGTAACAGAAGCTATGAAAGATAACTTTGACGAATTAAACCCAATATACATGATGGCACAATCTGGTGCAAGACGGAAATATGAACCAGTTAAGACAAATCGCAGGTATGCGTGGACTTATGGCAAATACTTCTGGTAAAACCGTAGAGATCCCTATTAAATCATGCTTTAGAGAGGGACTTGATGCACTAGAATACTTTATATCTTCACATGGTGCTAGAAAAGGTTTGGCAGATACAGCATTAAGAACAGCAGACTCTGGATATCTAACAAGAAGATTAGTAGATGTAAGCCAAGATATAATAGTTAGAGAAGATGACTGTGGAACACATGATGGAATAATTGTAGAAGACATTAAAGATGGAAATCAAATAATTGAAAAACTAGAAGAAAGACTAGAAGGAAGATATCCAGCAGAAGATATAATTCACCCTAAAACAGGAGAAGTTCTTGCAACTACTGAAACTATGATTGATGATGAAACAGCAAAGAAAATAGTTGATAGTGGAATAACAAGCGTAAAGGTACGTTCATCTCTAACATGTAGAACAAAACACGGAGTTTGTAGTAAATGTTATGGAATGGGACTTGCAACACGTTCAAAAGTAAATATTGGAGAAGCAGTTGGTATAATTGCAGCACAATCAATAGGTGAGCCTGGTACACAGTTAACAATGCGTACATTCCACATGGGAGGTGTCGCAGGAGGAGATATTACACAAGGTCTTCCTAGGGTTGAGGAGTTATTTGAAGCAAGAAAACCAAAGGGACTTGCAATAATTTCTGAGATAGCAGGAAAAGTTAAGATAAAAGAAGAAGGAAACAAAAAGGAAATTACTGTAAAAGGCAAAGATGATGCAAAAACATATACAATACCATTTGGAGCAAAACTAAGAGTTAAAGATGGAGAAAAAATAGAAAAAGGAGCACAATTAATTGAAGGTTCTATAAATCCAAATGAAATACTTGCAATCAATGGTGCAGATGGTGTATATAAATATTTAATACAAGAAGTTCAAAAAGTTTATAGAAACCAAGGTGTTGATATTAACGACAAACACATTGAGGTAATAGGAAGACAAATGCTAAAAAGAGTAAGAGTACAAGACCCTGGAGATACTGGACTATTCGGAAATTCATTAATTGATATGTATGAATTAGAAGAATTAAACAAAGAGACAGAAGAAAATGGCGGAAAACCAGCAACAGGACATAGAGTTTTACTTGGAATTACAAAGGCATCACTTGCAACAGAAAGCTTCTTATCTGCAGCATCATTCCAAGAGACAACAAAAGTATTAACAGAAGCTGCAATAAAAGGTAAGGCAGATTCACTAATAGGATTAAAAGAAAACGTAATTATAGGTAAACTTATTCCAGCAGGAACAGGACTTCCTAGATATAAAGACATCAAAATAAACACTGAAAGTGAAACTACAATGGGAGAAAATTTAGAAGGAAATCTTACAGAAAAACCAGAACTTGAAACAACTACAGAAAATGTAGCTGGATAGGATAGTAATAAAAATAAAAGTTGGCTTAAATGCTAACTTTTATTTTTTTTGTAAGCTCTTTTAATTTGATACACATTATGATAAAATATAACATATAATCTAAATATGGAGGAAATAATGAGAGAAAT